>DAIPZN010000102.1:0-15729 GCA_036782195.1 Cyclobacteriaceae bacterium
GTACAATTATCTAAAATAATATTCTAAAAATATAACAAAACAGCAAAAATTTAAGCAGCACCTACTCTTGTACAGCATTTTTAATGTCTAATTCACCAATTATTAAGCAAAAAATGTTTGTACGCTTGCAAATCTTCAAAAAAGATAAGGTAAAAGTGAGATCTATCAGCCCTTTTAATCCCAACACACCTTTACAAAATCATCCCGAAATGTTTTTCTACTTTTTGACTACGTCAAATATATTCTTCAAGTACGCTGGTGAACGTTAATCTGATTTCAACAAATCTAAATTTTTTTCGTAGAGTTACGATTTTTTCGTAGGTTTATTAAAAATTTAGATTTACCTTAGGCTTATGGAAAAATTGACAAAACAAGAAGAACAGCTGATGCAGCTTTTTTGGAAGCAGGAAAAGGCTTTGGTAAGGGATATTTTAAACATGCTTCCGGAACCTAAACCTCCCTATACCACATTGGCTTCCAACATCAAAAACCTGGAAAAAAAAGGTTTTTTGAATCATCGATCATATGGCATCATACATGAATATTATCCTGTCATCAGCCAAGAAGCGTACAGAAATAGCAGCTTTAACCATCTTGTAAAAGATTATTTCGGTGGATCAATCAGCAACGTACTTTCATTTCTGGTGAGGGAAAAAGGGTTATCTGAAAAAGATATTGCAGCGCTTCAAAAAATCATTGATTTAGAAAATTCCGACAAACCATGAACTCTCTCCTTATTTACCTACTTCAAGGCAGTATCATTCTGACGCTGTTTTACCTTGTTTACCATGCGTTTCTAAGACAATTGACATTCTTTGCTTTAAATAGGCTATACCTGATTGCGAGTTTACATTCGGCTTTACTCCTTCCGCTTCTGAAATTTAGATTTTCATTTTTCAATAGTGGAAACGGCCTTTCCACCTTCGTAATGAATCTACCTGAAGTGGAAATCAATCCCGCGGAACCGCATCCGGCATCATTTATTATATACCTATTGCTAGGTATATATCTCACTGGAGCTGCATGGCAACTTGCACAATTGCTCTTTGGCATCGGCAATATTGTGGGAAAAATCAGAAATTCCATCCACCACCACTTAGGAGATCAAGTTATTGTTGAAAACCCGGAGTTTGAGCCTGCTTCTTTTTTCAACTACATCATGCTCCCTAAATATGACCCAAAGGCACAGGAGCAACAATTGATTATCCTCCACGAGACTGCACATGCAAGACAATGGCATACCCTAGATAATATTTTGATGCAGGTTACAAGAATCCTTTTTTGGTTCCACCCCTTAATCAAAAAAACAGCATCAAGCCTTCAGGAAGTCCACGAGTATTTAGCTGATCAAGAGGTGACCAACACCCAAAACAGAAGAACCTACGCACAACTGCTATTAAATTATGCCACCAAAGCACCGCTACAGCCGTTGCTTCCTGCCCACCATTTTAACCAATTTCAACTCAAAAACAGAATCCTAATGATGCACAAACCACAATCTCCTCAAACTATGAAAAGAAGGTTTCTATGGGCTATCCCCTTATTTGCCTTCTCTGTAGCTGTTTTTTCCTGTGAAAACGAAATCAGCGATTCAATTAAAGAAGTAGACCTGACCACTGCCGAGGATATGCCAATATCTGATTCTCCGGACGCAAACCTGAGGATTTTATCCGCTGATGAAGTCTTTGATGTGGTGGAGAATGCCCCTCAGTTTCCGGGCGGAATGGAAGCCTGGAACCAATTCCTCGGCGAAAACCTCAAATATCCTCAACAGGCCAGGGAAATGGGTGTAGAAGGCACAGTTTTCCTGGTTTTTGAAATAGACCGGCAGGGAAAAATCAAAAATCCTGAGATACTAAGGGGTATAGGTGGCGGATGTGACGAAGAAGCCCTGAGGGTCATCCAACAATCCCCTGATTGGCTACCTGGATTACAGAACGGGAAAAAAGTCAATGTTAGAATGCGACTTCCTATAAGGTTTAAATTGTCATAAACGCACAATATCAAAACAGCGGCACACTCATCTGCCGCTGTTTTTTTTTATCTCAATAATTTTTTACATCTACCTATTGTGACCAAAGATTTACATAGTAGTTCAACATTTGAACCGCCTCTGTAAAACCTCCTTGTGAATCAACAAAATATAATGCAAATTGGATACAAAGCTGTAGCAGGTCCAAACCTGTCTATTGCCGAAGCCAATTAACCATAAACCCATTGATGTTACCTGCAAGATTGCTGTTCTGCTTTTGCGCAATTGTCTTTTTGGCGCAATGCTCTGATCCTGAAAAAGTCTACCAAGAAACCACCTCCCCACCCAAATCCCCTCAGGAAGCATTGAAAACCTTTCAATTGGATCCGGGATTTGAAATACAGCTTGTAGCTTCAGAACCCATGGTACAGGACCCCGTTTTTATCACCTTTGATGAAGACGGAAGGCTTTGGGTACTGGAAATGAGGGGATTTATGCCGGACATTGATGGGGAAGGTGAAAATTTGCCTACAGGGAGAATATCTGTCTTGGAGGACCTTGACGGTGACGGCTTGATGGACAAAAGCACCATCTACCTCGACAGCTTGGTTCTCCCAAGGGCATTGGGGCTCTTTGGAGGGGGTGCGTTGGTAGCGGAGAACAATGCGCTCTGGCTGACCAGGGACCTGGATGGCGACTTGATCGCTGACACCAAAACCCTACTCGATTCTACCTATGCCCAAAACGGCATTCCTGAACATTCGGACAACGGCCTGCTAAGAACCGTGGACAATTGGTACTACAATGCCAAGTCCAAAATCCGGTACAGACTCCAACAAGGCGAATGGATCCGGGAGCTCACAGAAGCACGGGGGCAATGGGGACTCAGTCAGGATGACAAAGGGCGTTTGGTTTACAATTACAACTGGTCACAGCTTCACGCTGACCTGGTACCGCCAAATTACCTCTCCCGCAACAGCTATCACCAACCCTCTACGGGAATTGACCACGGCCTGTCTATAGACAGGAGAATTTATCCCATAAGACCCAACCGGGCCGTCAACAGAGGTTATATTCCGGGTTCACTAGATGAACGGGGAAGGCTACTCGAATTCACGGCAGCCTGTTCACCTGTAGTCCTCAGAACAACCGTCTTTCCTCAAGCCTATCAGGGCAATGTTTTGGTTTGCGAGCCTGCAGGCAATCTGATCAAGCGGAATGCCATCAAAGAAACTGGAAACACCCTTGAAGCCTTTGACCCTAATCCCGGAAGGGAGTTTCTGGCCTCCACAGACGAGCGCTTCAGACCTGTACACCAGACGCTCGGCCCAGACGGCATGCTGTATATCGCTGACATGTACCGGGGACTCATCCAACATGGCTCCTATGTCACCCCATACCTGAGGGAGCAGACGCTTAACAGAGACTTGGTGTTGCCCATTCATATGGGAAGAATCTGGAGAATTGTTCCCAAGAAAGCTAAAATCAAACCTGCCCCTAAACTGTCCGGAGAAACGGACAGCGAATTGGTGCAAAGACTTTCACATCCTGATGGATGGCACAGGGACATGGCTCAAAGGCTGCTTGTTGAGCGAAGCAATCCCCAAAGCGTCCCTTTGCTGGTAATGCTGCTCCAAGGCAAAGCTCCTGAACTTGCCAAATTCCATGCCCTATGGACTCTGGAAGGAATGGGTCAGGTAGATGAAAAACTGTTTTTGGCTCAACTGGAAAATGCATCTGCTTTGCTTCACAACACCGCTCTGAGGATTTTGGAGCAAAAGGCTTCACTCCAGCCTGCTTCCTTGGCAAAATTAGAGCAGCACATGCTCAAGACGGTGGAAAAAGCAGATCCGGTCAGGGCGCTTCAACTTGCGCTAAGTGCCGGCATCCTTTCCGAGGAGAGCAGGTTCCAATTGCTCTCAGCCATATTGCTTCAGTACGGGGATGATCCGCTTGTCCGTGACGCAGTGATGAGCAGCTTAGGGGAAAAATCGTTCGCTTTTCTGAAGTTCATCTGGCGGCAGCCTCAATTTCAGCACCAAGAGCCCGCACAGGCGATCTTTTTGGAAAACCTTACGGCTGCAATCATGAAAAAGAGGGAAAAAGATGAACTGGTTGAAATACTGGGTTTCTTGGATGCCCAAGATCCTGAAAACGGATGGAGAGAAGCTATTGTACTCAACGGGTTGGCTATAACGGCCGGTCAGGTACAGTCTTCTGATGCTGTGAAACTAGCCTCCCCACCTGCACTGTTCAACAGGACATCCCTCCCTCTTGCACAAAACAGGCTGGAGGCGCTCAAAAACAGCTTTTCCTGGCCAGGCTTCACACCAAAGGCGACTGATGTTTCGCTTACCCAACTGGATGAGAAAGCAATGGCCCAGTTTGCTTCCGGTAGACAAAAATACCTGAATACCTGTGCAGGATGTCACGGCATGGACGGCATGGGCATCGGCAGAATGGGCCCTCCCCTAGCCCATTCTGAATGGGTCACAGGGGATGAAGTCAGGCTGTCCCTGATTATCCTACACGGGATGGAGGGTCCTCTGGAAATCGCCGGCAAGCAGTATGATGCCCCGGAAATACTCCCCGTGATGCCTGCCCATGCTACTCTGGATGATGCTTCGATCGCTGCCATACTCACCTATATCCGCAATGAGTGGGGCAACCAGGCTGCACCTGTCAGTGGACGGACCGTCGCTACAACCCGCCATACCAATCAGGGAAGGGTATATCCATGGACAGCCTCCGAACTCAACAAACATGTGGAAACCCTATCCCTCAACAGTTCCAAATAAATCCGTCTATGTCGACTGAAAAACAATCAAGAAGGGAATTTATCCGCAGTTCAGGTCTGATCGCCCTCGCCATGCAAATGCCGCTTGGAACCTGGGCAGGTCACAATGCTCCTGCACAAATGGGCGTAGTAGTGCATTCCTACGGAGCCCGTTGGCAGTCCAGATTCAACAGCCAGCGCTACCCTGGTTTCGGTGACGCCATCCAGCTATTAGAACACTGCAAGCGTATAGGAGCTGCTGGTATCCAAGTAGGTGTAAGTGGCTGGAACAAGGATTTTTCAGCATCCATTAGACGCAAGAGCGAAAATCTGAACATGTATCTGGAAGGCAGTATTGCCTTACCAAAATCCAAGGAAGATCTGGAAAGGTTTGAAAAAGAAATCATCACGGCGAAATCAGCTGGGGTGACGGTATTCAGGACTGTCTGCCTAGGTGGAAGGCGGTATGAAACCTTTCAAACACAGGCAGAATTTGAGGCCTTCCGAGAGCAATCCCTGCAATCCCTCCAATGGTCCGTTCCGATAGTGGAAAAGCACCGCATCAAACTTGCCGTAGAAAACCATAAGGACTGGACAGCGGCAGAACTTGTAGACATCATCAACTGCCTGGGAAGTGCAGCTGTGGGTGTCACATTGGACTTTGGCAACAACATCTCCCTCCTTGAAGACCCGGACAAGGTCATTGAAGTTTTGGCACCCATTGCATTTTCTACCCATATCAAGGACATGGCCGTTCAGCCTTATGAAAAAGGTTTCTTACTTTCAGAAATCCCTCTGGGAAAAGGAAAAGTTGATTTGGCAAAGGGTGTTGCACTTTGTAGAAAGCATAACCCGGAGATCACCTTCAATCTTGAGATGATCACCCGGGACCCCTTGGAGATCCCCTGTCTGACCTCCAAATATTGGGCTACCTTTGGACAAAAACCTGCCATTCAACTGGCTGAAATGATGGAATGGGTGCGGAAAGCTGCTCATTCCTGTCACCTGCCCAAAGTTGCTGGCCTGACTGATGAAGAAAAACTGGATTTAGAAGAACGAAACATTTTAGAGTCATTTGCTTTTCCAATGGCTTTGCGCTGATCTTTAACAAAAAACCTCCTCGAGATGAACAACGAAATCAAAGAATTACCTGGAATAAAGCTTTTTGACCTAAGCGGCAAGGCCGCGATCATTACCGGAGGCTCCAAAGGGCTTGGTTTGGCCATGGCTGCCGGACTCGCCTCCGCAGGCGCCAATGTGATGCTCGTAAGCAGAAATGCCTCGGAATGCGAGGCCTCAGCCAAAGAACTTTCAGATGCCTATGGCATCAAAGCCAAAGGCTACAAAACGGATGTGACAAATGAAGAAGAAGTAGCTGCAATGGCTCAAACGGCTTTTGACACTTTTGGGAAAATTGATATCCTGATCAATAGTGCGGGGATCAATATCCGCGGTGCAATCGATGAGCTGACTTTGGATCAATTCCAACAGGTGATGGACATCAATGTGACCGGAACCTGGCTTTGTAGCAAGGCTGTGACACCCTATATGAAATCCGCCAATAGCGGAAGCATCATCAACCTTGCCAGTACGCTAGGCCTGGTGGGGCTCGCCAACCGAACTCCCTACACCGCAAGCAAAGGTGCCGTAGTACAGATGACCAGGGCCCTGGGATTGGAGTTGGCACCTTTCAATATCAATGTCAATGCCATCTGTCCGGGCCCTTTTTTGACAGAAATGAACGCACCCATTGCGGATACAGAAGAAGGCAAAAAGTTTATTGTGGGCGCTACGGCTTTGGGCAGATGGGGACAGTTGAAGGAAATTCAGGGCGCCGCTATATTTCTTGCAAGTCCGGCAGCTACTTATTTGGTGGGCTCGATGCTTACTGTAGATGGAGGCTGGACGGCCAGGTAAATATTAACAGAACGGGACTAAACGCAGAAAGCTCAATTTTTTATAGCGCTTTCTGCCGATTAGCCTCATTCCTTTAAAAACTCCTTATGGCCCTCACATTGTAAATATTATACTTGTCATAAATCGTCTGTTCAAAATAATCAGCAAAAGTCTGTCTCCAGGCTGCATTGTGGATTTCGTATTCTGTGGAACTCCAATATGGAGCAGTCACATCAATTTCAAATCCTCCTACCCTGTCTTTTTGTAAAAAAAGTTGGTTGAGTTCATCCTTACTTGGCAGAAACCAATCATCATAACCATCTAGAACCAGGTCAAAACATAATCTGGCAGCAATATTTTCTTCTTGGCATGCACTGATGATATCCAGAGTATTTTGAAGACCAGTTCCAATTTCAATTCCGTCAGCACCTGGGATTTTGGAAGTCGGACAACCCCACTCCGCTTTTCCCTGGTCAACTTTTGCGGCAATTAGGCCATGTTCACCAGATGCATCTACATAGAAGATTATACCCCCTCCATATTCTTGTCCAATGCGAAATTTGGGTTCTTTTGCACAACTCATACAAAGGATCAAAGCACAAAAAACCAAAGCTAATCTCATTTCCATCTAGATTTTAGGTACAGTACATTTACAAGTTCAAACTGATATCTAAAATTTAAGTCTTTTTATTCAACCTTACAGCAGGAATCAAGGCTTTTACATAATGATTAATATGTATATCCCCTTTCTTACCAGAAGGCTTAAAATTCATCAGAAAATATTTTGAAAATTTAAAATCTGGACTACTTCCGACTTCGGTCTTCTGTCTTCCAGCCAGATAAATAAAGGGAATTTGCCTTGTGGTACAATTGCGGATAATCATAATGATTAAAGAAGAACAAAACTTTCCAATTTTTTCAAAGTGATAAAAGTGCTTGATCAATTAAAAGAAAAGAAATCTAAAATTCCTGTGTAAAATCAATGCCTTTTTTGACAAAATCTTTAGCACTAGTCTCCGAAATTGCGGTGACTGATCCTTTTTTCTTCCAGGACCTTCTCCTGGAAGCGGCTGATGTCACGCCAGATCTGTTGTTCATCTCCCTTTGTCAGCTCTTGGCCCAGATAAGTCACCTCCACATAGGTCAGGGGATCTTTGAGCTGAAGAAAGTCAAATTGCTTTTTGAAAATGCCATGGGCATGGTTCCTTAGGACAAGTTTGTCCTCAAGGGAAAGTTGCTCGTTTTCCAGAAGGGAGCGGTAAAGTCCAAGAGTATTGAAATCTTCGTAAGCAGTATGGTGATCAATAATATGGATGTATTCTGATACCCTCATTGTATTGAAAAGCCTGTTGATCTTCATGCCATCGTCTATGAAAATGGATATTGACAAGCAATTTAACCGTTTTTCCGGATATGTATGGCTTTAGTCAACATCACCTCTTCGGGCTGAACTGAAATTCAACCCGGTCCCGAACGGACCAGGCTGAATCATAAGTATATGTCTTATCCTTACTATTGCAACTCACCGAATTTACCTGCATTGTAGTCTTCGATGGCCTGGAAGATTTCCTCCCTGGTATTCATGACAAAAGGCCCATGCGCCGCAATGGGCTCTTGAAGCGGCTCACCGCTGAGCACCAGTATCAGCGCATTATTCGTGGCTTTGAGTGAAATGCTGCCGGCATTGTTGCCGAACAGTACAAAGTGATCGGTATCCACTTCGGCAGTTCCATTGACCAGCACCTTGCCTTCCACCACCAGTAGGGCAGTGTTGTAGTGGGCGGGGAACTCCAACGCCGCCTCTCCCTGAGGCTGCAGCTTCACATTCATCAGGTTTACAGGTGAAAAGGTGCTTGCAGCCCCTTTAACATTCCCGTAGGAACCTGCTATGACCTCTATCATGCCGCCACCCGGAAGTTCTACCTTGGGAATCTCTCTGTTGACGATACCCTGGTATTTGGGTGATGTCATTTTGTATTTTGCGGGCAGGTTGACCCAAAGCTGGACCATCTGGAAATCACCCCCGGTTTTGCTGAAGTTTTCCTCATGGTACTCCTTGTGCAGCACCCCGGAAGCCGCAGTCATCCACTGCACATCCCCTTCCCCGATGATGCCGCCGCCACCGCTGCTGTCATGGTGGGCCACTTTGCCTTTATAAGCAATGGTCACGGTCTCAAATCCCCTATGCGGGTGAACACCTACCCCTTTTGGCCGCTGTGAAGGCGGGAAATGGTAGCGTGAGTTGTAATCCAACATGATAAAGGGGTCCATCCTTGTCATGTCCATCCCAAATGCACCTGGGATGAAGTTGTGTACCCTGAAGCCGTCCCCGACAAAATGCGGGGCACCTGGCGCTGCTATCCTTTCGATGTTTCTCATGGCTTTTTCATTTGTTGTACCACAAAGTTATGTACAGCGCCAGGGACAGGCATTGATGTAGGATAAGAAGTGCATCGGGGTCAACGGCCAGAAAGATTTTTGCGCACCCTGCTGAGGCTCTCAGCTGTGATGCCGAGGTAGGAAGCGATCATCCACTGGGGTATCCTGTTGGCCAGATCCGGATAGAGGGAGACAAACTCCAGGTACCGCTGCTCCGCCGGGGCGCCGATCAGCAATTCTATCCTTCGCTGGAGCTGCCGGATGTGGTTCTGGAGCAGGTATTCGTGGTAGGTTCTGAACTCGGTACTGATGGCGGAAGCATGGTCAAGATAGGCCTGATCAAAAACCACAAGCTCACTGTCTTCCAATACATCCAGGAAATAAGCGGAAGGGGTCCCAAAATACAGGCTGCCCCTTTCGCTGATAAACCAGTTTTCCGGCGCAAACTGGATGATGTGTTCCTTTCCTTTTCCGTCCACAGCATACAGCCTTGCCAGCCCAGTCTCCACAAAAAACATGCGTTTACAAACCTCGCCTGCTGCCAGAAGGATCTCCCCTTTTGCCAGCTTTTTCCTTCCTACCAGCGGCAGAAGCTGCAAAAGGTGCTCTTGCCGGACATGGACGTTGTTTTGGAGGTAGCGGGCATATCTGGTATCCATAGCTTTTCATTTTGCGGGGGATTCCCCCTTTGCTAATTGTTCTGACCCCCTGGCTTGTCTGTCTTCAAGGGTTTTACCAGATGCATGAGTTCCCGGTCGTGGTTGTATACAATTCTGCTTTCGGTGTCAAAAAACATGGTTGCGCCTTTTTCCAGACTGTAAACCTCCCATTCCGGAAGCTGGCCCGGCACATTCGGGTTGCCGGTTTTGGCAAAGTTGATCCAGGCAGCACTCATGACCTCAGCAAGCGCATAAGCTTCCGCAGCCTGTCCGGTCCAATCGGCCCGAAGGTCCACGTTGTTGAAGGCCAGCGGGATATCCAGGCCGTGGAAGGAACCTTTGCTGCTGTCCTCCACGGGGCTTTTCCAGCCGAGGAAGTACATGTAAAGCGGCGCATTGCTCTGCCTGGATCTGGCATCAGCGGCCATGATGGTAAAGGGCCTGAACACGGTATCCACAGAAACGAGGTCCTGAGGAGAGTAGTCAGGATACGCTTGGGCATAAAGCTCAACGAACCTGTCGGTATTTTTGCCATACCGGGCAGCCAGTCTCTCCTTGGCCTGCTCCACTGTCAGCTCCTTTTCCCAATAGGCAGTAGGGATCAGTTCGTTTAAGGTGGTCCCGATCATCAAAGGCACCTCATCGGAAATAGGTGCAAAACCAGGGCTGAAAGGCTGCTGCAAGAGGTCGACACCATCTGCTGAGGGAGCAAACCCAAACATGGTGGATGAGCCGGGTTTTCTAGGCCCGGAAATCTCCAGAATGGCCTCATTGCCTGCGCGGACCAGTTCCGGATAGGGCAGCTCCTTTAGGCGATCCACATCCGCTGCATCCAGACCCAGTTTTTCGACAACTTTCTGACCAAGTGCACCGGATTTTTCCTTGTTCATCACATTGACCAAGGTGCCGGATTGGATGATGGCTTTTTGAAAAAGCCCTTTGGCAGCAGGCATACCCATCAGGGTTCCTACCTTGCCCCCTCCGCCAGATTCACCGAAAACGGTCACATTACCGGGATCACCCCCAAAAGCCTCGATATTGCCCTGCACCCATTCCAGTGCCTTGACCACGTCCAGCATGCCAACATTTGCAGACCGGGCATATTCGGGCCCAAAGGCTGAAAGGTCAAGAAAGCCCAGGATATTCAGGCGGTGGTTTACCGAAACCAGCACAATATCCCCCTTTTCGGCAAGGGCCCTGCCATCAGTCATGGGATCGCTGCTGCTGCCCACATGAAAGCCACCCCCATGCAGCCATACCATGACAGGCCGCTTTTTGCCATCTGCCAGACCTTGGGTCCAGACATTGAGGTTGAACAGCTCTTTTTCATCCATCTTGGACTCGTCGATCCAGCTAACAACCTGCTTGGCAACCGGCCCGAATTCGGTACAGTTTCTCACGCCTTCCCATGCGTCGGGATTTTGGGGAGGCATGAATCTTTCTGCTTTGGCATAGGGTATCCCCTTGAAGGTATAGATGCCGTTATCATATTCTCCCGATACGGTTCCATAAGCGGTATCCACTACCGGCTCCTGAACCCGGTCTTGGGGTTGATGGCAACTGAAGCCGACTAATAAGGCCAGTGCCCATAGGTTAGTCAATGATCTTGTTTTCATTTTGGGTATAGGTTTGAGATTTAAGCAAATTAATGAAATTCCCCGTTATTGACCTATTCCTTATGGACCTGAAGTACCAAGCAATAAGGCTGACCTTACAACTGAGAAGCCTGTGGTTATCCAATTGCGAAAATGTAGGTAGTACCAGCTTATTTGATTTCAATGTCCAGTTGCCTTCCTTCATGAAAAGCCTTATTGTCCATACCTGTGCCTACAGCAATACCCACCCCCATTCCGATAGGCAGTCCCAATCCCATAAAGGCCATGTTACCCAAAGCTGCTCCGAATGCGACACCCATGGGAAGGCCAAAGGTTGCCATTCCCAGCGGCAACCAAAGGTTGCGGTAGTAATGCCTGGGGACGATTTTGGCTTCTTTTTCAAGAACTTTGATGATATAGGCCTGCTGGGTTTTAAGGGCTTTTGGCAAGGTATCTTCTGTTTCGGCGTTCACTGCTGCGATGCGCTGATTGATTACCTGCAGCAAACTGTCCGGAAGTTCTTTCTTTTCCACTTCCTTCAGCAGGTTGTTAAACTGGAGATATTTCGCTTGGACTTCCGGCTGTAGACCGGTTCTCGGGGCTAAGTTGAGGATTTTCATGTTGAAAGGTATAAAGGAGTATTTTTTGCAAACCAATTTAAGCCAAAAGCCGCAGCAGTCCCTGCACATCAAGCGGACGGGTGTACATCTGCAACGAACCATCAGCCAAAACAGGCCACTCTTCCCTGGGCCTGTCCCAATACAATTCCACCCCGTTGCCATCCGGGTCATCCAGGTAGATGGCTTCTGACACACCATGGTCAGCTGCACCTGTAAGCGGATATCCGGCATCCATCAGCCGCCTTACAATCCCAGCAAGGTCTTTCCGGGTAGGGTAAAGCAGGGCTGTGTGAAAGAGGCCTACCCCCTGCTTGGCTGCAGGAGGTGCATTTTTGCTAAACCAGACATTCAAGCCGATATGGTGGTGATAGCCATCTGCGGCTATAAATGCAGCATCCTTGCCATAAGTCATGGTGAGCCCGAAGCCCAGCAGCCCGCAGTAAAAGTCAAGTGACCGCTGCAGGTCGGCTACTTTGAGATGGACATGGCCGATGCGGGTCCCAGTGGGTATGGTATAGGGGGTATCCATTTTGATTTAGCTTTTGTTTTAATTTGACAATGATGCGCTGGTAGCTATGCCATTACCGCTACCATATGCAATGCCTGAAATGCCAGATGATGCTCTCCCGAAAGCCGTGCAAATTGGAGAGCCTGTATGGGCGACCAGCTTTTTGAAAAGAGCTTCCAAGCGGTATCAGGATCCAGGGTGACTTTGGCAGTGGGACAAGCCACGGGAGCTGTCCCCAGCTGCCATACCTCCGCACTTTTGGTGATGGTCCACTCCCCACCTGCTTCCGAGGTCACAGCTACGGTCACGGTAGTCCCTTCTTTTGCTTCCACCTCCCGGAAAGTGTACGGCAGTGCATGCATCAGCGTGTCCAGAAAGGGGTAATAAAGCTGCCGGGTAAGGATACCTGGCTGATTTACGGCATCCCTGATCTGCTGTTGGTGCAGGAATTTTTCCGTATACTCCCGGGCTATATGGAACCAGTTGGGAGAGGTCTGATGACCTGCCCAAGCCACCGGGAATACCGCTTCGGCATACGGGTCCAGGGACTGCAGGTGCGCATGGTATGACCGGCCGGTAAAAGCCAGCAGCTCAACCAGCAGCTTTGGGCTGATCCGTTGAGCGGCATCTGTCCACTCCATGTTTTTTCTGTTGATCAAAGCGACCAAACCTGCATATGAAGTTATATCTTCAGCAGGTGCAAGGGCATGGCCATCCCTGGAGATGCTCAGTCCCCTGATGTTCCCGTCAAGCAGGTGGGCGGCCACATCCTTCACGCTCCAGGACCTGGCTACTGTCCGACATTGCCACTCCTCTACGGTAAGGGACTCCAAAAGCCGGATCAGCTTGCTGTCCAAAACAGGGAACAAATCGATGAGTTGTGGAAAAGCATCCATATCAGTTCATGAATCAAGCGGGATCAGCCTGACCGGGTACCGAGAGGTAAACATCGACTTCGGCATCGGACCAGTCAAGGCTCCTTTCATCGTACACCTCAAAGTCGTACCCAAAGCTGCGGCTGATTCCGGAACGCCAGATCTCTTCCCAAACGGCCGTGATACATCCGGTCATTTTTCCTCTTGCCTGAAACAGCCGGTAAGTCTGCTCAGGGATCAGCAGCTCATACAACCCCTCAGGAGCCTGGGCATCCGGAGCGGTCTTGCAGCCGATGAAATAGGCAAAAGGTCCGTTTTCGTCACTGTCATAATCATGATATACCCCATAGACCGCATCGGAAACTTTGCCAGGTATACGGTCAAAGACGTTGTCCCGCTCAAATTGCTGCCAAAGTGCCCCACAGTCATGTGCTGACTGCTGTTGATGGTTGGTGGTCTTTCCATCCAGCCGGATGCCTATCAGTTTGAATCCGCTTGTTTTCATCTGTCTCAAAAAAAGTGTCGGTTCGGTTGCTGCTGAAAAATAAACAAACCGGAACAAACTACCGAGTGTTTTCCTGTTTATGTCAGGATTTGCCCTGTTGGAAAAAGTTGTGCTGCATGCACCTCCACCCCTTTCTTCTCAGGTTGATGTTTTGAAAATCAGGAATTTAGCTTAAATTTCTGTGACAAAGCCGATGACACCGCTTACCCGTTCCAGTCCGTCATCCGATTTTTGTCACCTGCTTCCCCAGCGGGAAATACCCTACACCAAGACCTAACCATTTGATCACCATGAGAAAAATGCTGATTACCCTGTTCACTACCCTGCTGAGCGCAGGACTGTATGCCCAGAACTGTTCCGTGGCGCAGCTTCAAAACACCAGCGGCTCATGGAAAGCTGGCATTCAGGGAAGCGTGACAGGGGTGGGTGCAGCCGATCTTCCCAAGGAAAAAGAGGTTCTTGCCGGCATCCACAAGCTATTGACGACAAACTACAGCCCGAAAGGCTGCGAGGCCAATTACAGTTTTTCCTATGGCTCCAGAAGCCACTATTGGGCAGACCCTTACAGCTATCAGCTGTATATCCTGCGCTATGTCTGCAACAAGGACAAGCCAGGTCATCACGTGGAGGTTTCCACTCCTACCACAGTGCGGGTGGCGGCAAATGTGATTCCCTCCATGGACAATTTCTATGCTGCCGATCTACGGGATGAACCCCGCGGCTACCTGAAGCTCCGGGAAAGGCCCGTATGGAAAGACGGCTATTATTTCTTGGGGGAAGAAGTGGTAGGCGATGGCCACCTCGACCATAAAATCAAAGCTTACAGGTACCTGATCACCTACGACAACGAACTGCCTTTCAGCTACATGAGCAGAAAGCAATACCTCCTCCTGCTGAGATCCAAGTTAGAACAAAACATCCGCGAAAGTCCGGGCGAGGCAGGCTATTACAGGGGATTTCTGAACAACATTTCGGAATACCTAAAAAAACCTGAGACGGAGTTGTCCAAACCCGCTGTCTGCATGTGGAACCAGGAAGAGCGGTTTGAGCAGTTTGTCGAAGAGGGTACAAAAGGTTCATTTTTAGCTGTCCAGCCCAACCCTGCCTATTTCAGGAAGCTCCCTCGCTCATCCCCTCAGTTCATTTCGGTAGAATACAAGATTTCCCACGGAGACCCGCTATATGAACAGAACATGGCCGCGATACAGCGTGCCGTGGACCTGAAGGTGCTGAAACAGATGTTGGGGAAATGAAAAACCAAATGGCAGCACACATGAACGATGATTACAAGGCAGGATAACCGCACTCATGGAACACACCTGCTGCCATAGATTGCCTGAACCCCCTTTACCAGAGGCTACTCGGACTGGCTATGGCCAGTAACTGATGCATTGCTATAGGTCATATATACCCAAGGCCAACTGTGAGCCAGTCCTGTCCCTTCTGTTCCTCTCCTGTTGCTTTGGTACAGCTGTCATCCGGCTATTTTTCTCATCAGGGTCTCGAGTGGCCCGTATCTGGAACTCCTTAACCACAGTTTACTGAAATAGAAGCTGAACACGAAATAGCAGGTGGCAAAGAGCAAAATCCACATCGGGTGAACCGGCATATCCGTGTTCATCTTACCGATATACCCTTTATCTGTAATTGCAGCAAACAAGATCATGCCCAAGGTAAGATGGGAGATATAATGGGTCAGGGTCATTTGCCCGGTTTTTGCCAGATCCATTGCCCAACTCTTGCCTGAAATGTACTTGCTGATATACATGAAGAAAGCGATCAGCATCAGCCCAAAACCCATAGTACTGACCAAAAAAGGTAAAAACGGGGGTAAATAATCCGCCTGGATGAAAAACCGCAAATCATCAGGCATCGGCACCAGATCAGAAAGATACTGCAAAAGGGCAATGGAGGTAAAGAGCAGCAGGCCCAGGACAAACATGT
>DAIPZN010000103.1:0-15668 GCA_036782195.1 Cyclobacteriaceae bacterium
GATATATCTGGTTTAAGCTATAATAAAAATTAAAAATAAGTAAAAAAACACAATTAAATAAAGTGTAATTCAAAACCAATAAAATGCTTTTAATATACAAAATATTGCTTTTTATTTTTAGTTTGTTTAATTTCCCTCAATAATCTAAAAACTTATGACAAACTTTCTATTTAACGCACTTCGAAAATCATTGGTAATGATTATTGGAGTTGGGCTGCTATTTTCCTGCAGCCAAATGGACACATTTGAGACACCAGATGCCGGATTGGAAAATCTGGAGAAATTCAAGGTGGTTGCTAAAGGATCAGTTGAAGCCAATGAATGGGCAAGAACTGCATTTGATTTTTGTGGAACGGAAAAAACCGTCAATTTAATTGCAGGTCAGCATACAGTAGTCGGTGAGGTTTCTGCTTACAACGATAAGGATAAACTTTACATTACTATTTCGACAAATGGACCTTGGTATATCCGCAAAACACATCTCTACACAGGAGAAAGAAGTCAAACAGAGGGGATTAAAAATCCTGCTCCGGGACGCTTCCCTTATTCCTATGACGCCACTTCACTTAATAATTATGGAGTGCAGGAATACACCTATGAAATTGATGCTGAAGGATTAGAAGGCTGGGGAGAATTTGATATTGCCATCCATGCAGATGTAGTTCAAGTCGATGTCAAAACTGATGGTTTGCCTAAGCTAGACGATAATGGCAATGCCACCATATTAAGATCCGAAGGAGCGTGGGGTCAAGGAACTAGATTTACTCTAAAAGGTAGCTGGGCGATGTTTTTTACTTATACTTTACAGGATTGCATTGATATCTGTACAGGTACTTGGTTTAGAAAGGTGAATAGAAGAAATGACAATGCGGTTGATGTAGAATTTGATTTTTCTGATTCTGAGGAAGCTGAGGAATTTGAATTATTTGAAGGACCTACTTTGGTAGCCAAAGCAATAGTCAAAAGAACTAGGCCATCAACAGCAGGACCTACACAGAGTGTAGATATGACTGTGGATGTAACTTTCTCAATTTTGGAAGCAGGTTATACATTTGAAGAATTCGGCTCTGTTTTTAAAACAACAGAAATTACAGAGGCACTTAGCAGAGAGTTTTTTGAAAATAACCTTAGCACCAATCCTTTGGGAGTCAAAAAAACTTATACCTACACAGGAAGGAATAATGCAGAGTTTTATGTTGCCCTCTACGCAAAAGTAACCGGCGTCTGCAAAATCAATTAATTTTTAAACCTTAATCATCATAAGGCTACCTCAACTGGGGTAGCCTTTTTATTTTCCATAAGCCAAGAGCGACTTCAGCAACAGCATCTGATTTTTGGACCGGTGAAAATTTTGTTCAGGATAATGGATGGTGTAGTACACATTGCTGTTCAGGTAATCTGTCAAGAACCTCAATCCCATAATGCAGGTCATCATCAAACCTCCATATGGCAATGAAGCAATTTCCTCCTCTGAAAGCACTCCAGTCACAGCAGCGGTAAATCCTTCTTTCAGCGCCTCATATTTGGTACTGTCTACCGCAATCTTGTCCCACTCAGTGGAAGATTCATCCACGGTACAAGCCACTGTCCTGACCAAATCCCCAAAATCATAATAGACAAATCCACCCATCAAAGTATCCAAATCAATCACTGCCCTGACTTCAGTAAGTGTATCAGAAAAGATCAAATTGTTGATTTTGGTATCGTTATGCGTTAGTCTCAGCGGGAGTGTATTTTTCCAATGTCTATAGGTAGCTACCAGTCCATCTTGCTCCATATAAAACTCAACCAGCGTCTTGAGTTCTCCTTTGATTTCCAACTTTGTTTGCCTTACAGCGTCTTCAAACTGCCCAAATCTCATTTCAAGATCATGGAAACTTGGAATAGATTCTTGGAAGGACGCGGCAGGAATATGAGCAGCAGCTTTGATCAATTGTCCAAAAGCGAAAGCAGCACGCTTCGCAGGTAAGGTATCTGCTACCACATTCGTGCACAACCCATCCACAAAAGGAGATAGCCTAAAATATAAACCATCTACTACAGTAAATAGCTCACCCCAAATATTGGGAATCGGCAATGGGAGCAAAAAAGGCAGGATATTCCAATCCAAATGATTCAGCAGTATCCTGTGGTTGTGTGATATCCGATCCGGATATTGAAAAACCGAATTGTTGAACTGCTGTAGGATAAAAGTTTCATTAGCTGTTTTGGCTAAGTAAGTGCTATGGATATGCCCATCTCCAAAAGGAGTCACTTGGGAAGGCTCCAAATCTAAGGCGTAAGCAATATTTAACTCCTTCAGATGTTGTGCTATTTTCTTCATTATCATGGGTACAAAATTATACTTTTATCCTATGCCTACAGTATGCTCTCCTCCATCCTTCTATTCTACTACCTTCACGTTCCGTATAATCATACTTTTTGCAATTAGAAAAAAATTTATACATTAGAAGAATTTATTAAAAAAGTTTAGCAAACAAAATCTAAAAAATTAAAAAACTTACCCATAGCTTATGAACATCTCTTATGTGGACTGGGGCATAATTCTGGCCTTCTTTGTGATATCCATGTTGATCGGCGTCTTGACTTCTAGAAAAGCCGGTTCTTCAGCGAAAGAGTTTTTTCTTTCCGGCCGAAACATGCCCTGGTGGCTTTTAGGAGTATCTATGGTTGCGACGACCTTTTCAGCTGATACACCCAATCTCGTGACGGACATCGTCAGAAAAAATGGAGTATCCGGCAACTGGGTATGGTGGGCATTTTTGCTGACGGGTATGCTGACAGTTTTTGTATATGCAAAACTTTGGAGAAGATCAGAAGCAACTACAGATCTTGAGTTTTATGAGATGAGGTACAGTGGCAAGCCGGCTGCTTTTTTGAGGGCATTCAGGGCGCTTTATCTGGGTGTTTTTTTCAATGTGGTCATCATGGCTACAGTCTCATTGGCAGCAATTAAAATCGGTGGTGTGATGCTGGGTCTAAGCCCTGTGGAGACTTTATTGCTTGCTTCTGTTGTGACTGTGGCTTACAGCTCACTTGGAGGATTGAAGGGAGTTTTGCTAACGGATTTCTTCCAGTTTTTTATTGCAATGGCTGGAGCGATCGGTGCGGCTATTTATGTACTTGATCTTCCCGACATCGGTTCATTGGACAAGCTACTTTCCCATCCAAATGTAGTTGACAAATTGAATATTCTTCCGGATTTCGGTGATTGGAATATCGTTATACCGCTTTTGATCATGCCGCTGGCCATTCAGTGGTGGGCGACTTGGTATCCGGGTGCAGAGCCTGGTGGAGGCGGTTATATCGCACAGCGGATGCTTTCTGCCAAAGATGAGAAAAACGCCATTGGCGCTACCTTGTTTTTCAACATTGCCCATTACGCCATGAGACCTTGGCCATGGATCATCATTGCCTTGTCTTCTTTGGTGATATTTCCTCAGATTTCTGATATGCAGGCTGCATTTCCTCATATTCCTGCAGACAAATTGGGGGATGATTTAGCTTACTCAGCCATGCTGACTTTCCTTCCTACCGGACTGATCGGAATCGTCTTGGCTTCTCTTATTGCAGCTGTAATGTCTACCCTTTCTACACATCTCAACTGGGGCTCTTCCTATGTGGTAAATGACTTCTATCAGCGTTTTGTCAAGCCTACGGCTACAGACAAAGAGCTTGTAGCTGTAGGCAGGATATCCACAGTAGTCTTGATGGTTTTGGCTGCATTTCTGGCTTTGGCGCTGTCCAATGCATTGGAAGCATTCCAAATCCTGCTGCAAATCGGTGCAGGTACAGGCTTGATCTTTATCCTCAGGTGGTTTTGGTGGAGGATCAATGCCTACACCGAAATCTCTGCCATGATCATTTCTTTTATTGTGGCGATCTTCTTCGAAACCATTAATCCAAAGGTAGGATGGATCGAAATCCCTGAGACACAAAATTACCTGAAGTTGCTCTATGGAGTAGGGATCACCACATTCACTTGGGTTATGGTAACCTTATTTACCAAACCTGAAAAAGATGAGATTCTCCTGTCTTTTTATAGAAAAGTCAGACCTGCTGCATTTGGATGGAAGGCGCTTTTGGACCGTTATCCTAATGAAAAACAGACTGTAGGTCAGTTGCCAATGGAAATCGGCCTGATGTTGACGGGCTCCATCATGGTCTATGCTGCTTTGTTTGCAGTAGGTTTTTGGATTTATGCCATGACGCTCTATGCGATCATTGCGACAGTGGTAGCTTTGGTAGGAGGGGTCATTATTATTTCGAGTTGGAAAAAAATGCATTGATCTTTCCAACTGCTCAATGACAGTCCCCACATCTGACAATGGTGTGGGGATTTATTTTTTAAACTGCAGCGTATTGATCAAATGGGCCATATCCATTTTGATGTATTCGATCACGGGTGCCAAGGAATCGTTTTTGGTGGCGGTATTGAAATACAAAGCACCCCGTAAAAAATGGTCTGTGGAATCAGTTACAAAAAACTGAAATTGGGTAGGGACTTCACCACTTAGTTCGGCGACTACCCCTGTATATCCTTGAGGAGTGATCAACACCGATTCTTCAATGCCATAAGCTTTGATCTGATGTTTGGCAGTTAGGGTTATGGCATCGTTCAATACTTTTCTCAGATCTTTTCCTTTGGTATCCAAAGCCAAATAAGTCAAGTGTACTTTTCCACCCAAGTCCTGATAATTGAGGTTGATCCAGGCCTTTTCTTTCAGATTGAAAGAATCCGGTTCAATTTTGGCATGCACGGAATGTTCAAATGTATAAGGATAGCCTGTGGACAAAGTCTCAAATGCATGATCTGGTAGATCAATCCGGTTGTACCCCTTAGGTTTGGGAAGGTAATCTCCCCCACATCCGATCAGCACAAAAGCCACAATACAGCTGAATAGCCTGTTTCTCATGGGGCCAAAGTTATTAAATTGGTTTGAATTGAATCTGCAATAAGTGATATTTATAACTCACTTTAAAAACTACCAAAATGAGCACTAAAAAGCTTCTTTTTACCTTCGGCTTTGCCTTTATGGCAATTATCGCAAACAGCAGCAGTTTTGCACAGACCACAATGGAAGAATTTCTTTCTAAATGGGAAAATGGGAAGAAATTTTCAATGGAAGTAGTTGACAAAATGCCGGACAACCTGCTTGATTACAAGCCAGATCCTAGCGCTATGAGCTTCAAAGAGCAGATCACACATTTTTCAGGAAGTATTGTAGGCATCAGCAAAGGATTCCTTCTTGGTGGAGATCCCACTTTCAATCCTGAGTCAGTCCCTACCAACAAAGAAGAGCTGAAAGCTTACGTGGCAGCTTGTTATGATTACGGGAAAGCAGCATTTTCTAAATTGACAGAAGCCCAACTGGCCGAGCAGATAGATTCTTTTGCAGGCAAAGTAAGCAGGAGGCAAATGATTGCTTTGATTGATGACCACAATACGCATCATAGAGGTGCTGCCATTTCCTATATCAGGGCAAACGGCATTGAACCACCGCGATTTAGCGCGCTGTAAGAACAAAAAAAGGCTGTCTGACAGCCTTTTTTTATTTGCGAATTTTTATCTAACCCATTCCACTTTTTCCGAAATGGGTTTTCTTCTACCAGCTGGCCAAAGATCAGTTGCTGGCTTTCCAATGTAAAAGAATCCCATCAGCATGTCTTCTTCTCCCAACCCAAAGAATGGTTTGGCTTCGGCCCAAAAGGTAGGTCCTCCGGTACCCCAATAAGCTGCCAGCCCATGAGCGGAAGCTGTTAGATACATATTTTGGACTGCCATTGCCACAGCTGCAATCTCTTCCATCACAGGAAGCCCAGCTTTGGGATCATGCTTCATCTTGATCGCAATGATGTGAGAAGCTTTAAGTGGGTTTTCTTTAAATTTGGCATAAGTAGCCTCAACGAAATTTCCGTTTCTAAGTGCCCTTTCCTTATACAGTTCACTCTGAAACTCCGCGAACTTCTGAAGACCTTCGCCAGAATAAACTGTGAAGGCCCAAGGTTCGGTCAGTTTGTGGGTGGGTGCCCAGTTGGCGTTCTCCAAAATTTCTTCAATGATGGCATCATCTACCGGATCATTTTCCTTGAATTGTGCCAAAAACAATGACCTGCGGCCACGGATAATCTTGTTTACTTCTTCAACATTAAAATTGGGACGTTCCATAAAAGCTAGATTTTTGTCAAAAAGGAAATTTTGATACACAAAGTTTCCAAGGATTGTAAAAATTATTCATTTCATCGGTTGAACAATGGTGGACGCTGCTTTTGCCAATCCGTTTTTTCCTGATACATCCTGCCCAGTTGGACCAGCTTTTCCTCTTCAAATAAGTTGGCGAGGAACGTGATAGAGGTAGGACTTCCATTTTCAGCAAAGCCATTGGGCATGCACAGAGCCGGATGTCCGGTGAGATTGGTTATCTGTAACTGATTGCCTCCAAAAGAGGGGCTGATGATCACGTCATATTCCTTGAATAGCGCATGCATTTCCTCAATCAAAATAGACCTGTACCTGCTGGCCTGAATATATTCGACCGCTGGTATAAACCTAGCCGAACGGAACAGGTTTGGCCATGCATTTCGGTGCTGGGCTACCAGCTGATCATCTAGATCCAATCTGGTCAGATCCTCGAATGCAGCCGCTCCTTCAGCATAGAGCATGATCAGCATACTTCCTACATCTACGGATGTTTTCAGTTCGACTGGTTGCAGCTCAAATCCCATTTGCTTTAGGTCATCCAAAACCTTTCTGTCGTGGCCGATATTTGCTCTGTCTCCTTCAAAAAATGCGGAAAAATAACCTATCTTGAAAGATTTGGCCGGTTTTGATCCTGGATAATTGAAAGCAGCTGGAATGGTGCTTTTGTCTTTGGGGTCAAATCCGCTGATTACGGAAAGCACAATCCCATTGTCTAGCGCTGAACGGGATATAGGTCCGATTTTGTCCATAGACCAGCTCAGGGCCATTGCCCCATGTCTACTGACTCTGCCAAATGTTGGCCTAAGCCCCGTCACTCCGTTACGAGTGGAAGGTGAAACGATGCTCCCCAGGGTTTCGGTGCCTATGGCATAAGGGACCAAGCCAGCGCTTACTGCTGATGCCGAACCTGCTGATGACCCACTGGAGCCCTGCTTCAGGTTCCAAGGGTTTTTAGTGACACCACCATACCACACATCCCCCATCGCCAATGCGCCAAGCGTGAATTTTGCCAACAATACTCCTCCTGCTTCATCGAGCTTTTCTACGATATGTGCTGTTTCATCGATTACCTGATCTTTATAAGGCGTTGCACCCCATGTAGTCTTGGTGTTTTTGACAGCCAATAAGTCCTTCACACCATAAGGTATGCCATGAAGTGGTCCTCTATACTTGCCTGCTGCTATTTCCTTGTCCATGGCACGGGCTTTTTCCAGGGCTTCCTGTTCCATTAGCGTTATGAGACATTCCAAGGTGTCGGAATATGTTTTGATCCGCTCTAAATAGATCTTTGTCAATCTCTCCGAGCTGAGTTTTTTGGTTCGGATCAGGTCTGACAGTTCTGCTACAGTCATGAATGCAATGTCCTTGTCCTGAGTCGGGAGTTTGATGTTGGTAGGAAGGCTCCAGTCAAGCCGTTGTTGTTTTTGTTCGGGAACAAAACCGTGCGGTAGTGGATTGAATCCCAAAGCTGGTGCTGTGCTATTTTCTATGTTGATTTTGCGCATGGCCTCATAGCCGGATTTGTAGTTTTTGAGGTTCTGCATCATGCTGTCTTTCTCGGCTGGGGTAAATTCCAAGCCAATCAAAGTAGCCGCACCTTCAATTGAATTGGGGGTGATCTCGCCCATGTTGTTTCCTATGACAAATCCCAAGGATAAGACAAGGGGGAAAAGGATTATTATTCCCTTTGTTCGGGTAATTCTAAAATGCTTCATGTAGTTTTGTAACAGTTCGGTTGGCAAAGATGTTGCGACAATTAGATCGGAATATAACCAAATAAAAATATGGAGGAAAAGAGCCTTATACCAACATTTCCAATGCCCATGCGGGGACTGCTATTGCTTACAGGAATGTATACATTCGCCTGGTCTGCTTTTTTCAGATACTTTGGAAGTGACCTGATGAGATGGCTTTCTATGTCAGGACCGGATGCTGTCTTCAACCCGGACATCAGCATGGGTATGGTAGGAATGGGTGTCGGTTTCTTGATATTTGTGAGTGCCTTTTACCCGATCAGCTGGAATGTACTTATTCTGATTGGAATAATAGGAAAACTGACTCTTGCTGCTTGGTTTGTGATCGTATTTATCCCCGAACTATCTTGGAACAAGCGGAGTATATTCCATCTCGTTTTCAACGAACTGATGTGGCTGATCCCACTTGGGATCATTTACCTGAGATCGCTTCAGGTAAAAAAGTATCTTAAAACGCAATTGCATAATTGAGTCGTTTTTGACAGAATTTTTCAATACCCAAAAGATGAAAAGAAGAACATTTATCCAAAATACCGCTGCATTGACTGCTGCCGCTGCGCTACTACCGGGGATTTCCTGGTCCAAAGCAAACCATCCTTTGGGTGTAGCTTTGTTTACTGTTCCAAAAGCACTTTCCACTGACTTTGAAGGAACGCTGAAGCTGATCAGCTCCATTGGTTACAAAGAGCTGGAGTTTTTTGCTCCGTACACATTTAGTGGTAAAGAAGCACAGGAACAATGGAAGGGAGCCGCTGCTGCATTGGGATTTTCGGGAAGTGGATATTTTGGCCATTCTCCCAAAGATGTTAAAGCGCTTTTGGATAAATATGGTCTTAGCGCACCATCAATCCATGTGGATCTGCCTACACTTAGGGATAATATGGAAGGTGTAGCAGAAGCAGCGCGGATTGTTGGACACCACTACGTTGGTATTGCCATGATTCCGGATGACATGCGCAAAAATCTGGATGATTACAGAAAAACGATAGACCTTTTCAACAGGATAGGAGAAAATGCCAAAAAGAATGGATTGACGTTCTTTTACCACAATCATGGCTATGGTCATCATCCTGTGGATGGCGTGGCACCTTTCCAATTGATTTTGGATGAAACAGATGCAGATCTGGTGAAGATGCAAATGGATGTTTTTTGGTTTACTGCTGCCGGAATAGATCCTGTAAAATATCTGAAGGACCATCCCGGACGCTTTCCCCTCCTTCATGTCAAGGACATGCGTGAGAAAAAAACTTTCCCCGGTGATGGGGGCAATATGCAGGAATGGATGGGACTTTTTCCCTATTTGGCAGATGCCGGAGATGGCGTGCTTGACCTGAAGCTGATCCTACAAGAAGCGAAAAAAGCCGGGGCCAAACATTTCCTCTTGGAAAAGGATTTGACACCTGATCATGAAAACGCTCTTCAAAAAAGCTATACCTACCTTACTGGATTGATTTAGTCATTTCGCTATGCTAGACAGTCTTTCTGAATATCATGAAAAGCTGAAGCAAACAAAAAGAGCAGTCCACCCGGACTGCTCTTTTCAATTCAGCGGCTATCAATCAGATTGACAACCTAAAACTAAACTTACTATCACGCTTACTCTTTTATTTTGGTTTATTGCCTTCAAATGGATTAGGTAAGGATATTTTCTTCTACCTCATATAGCCCCTCGTCTTTTCTGGGTAGATTGGACTTGCCTTGGAGGAATTCATCTACTTGCACGGCAGCTTCTCTTCCTTCTGAAATCGCCCATACTACAAGAGACTGCCCTCTACGCATATCTCCTGCTAGAAACACTTTCTTGTTTGTACTCTGAAATTGTCTGGATTTTGGCAGGCTGTTTTCCATAGTTTCCACTCCAAAAGCCTCTAAAAGTCCATTCTGCTCTGGACCTACATAGCCGATGGCCAATAGCGCAAGGTCACATGGTACTGTTCTTTCTGTGCCGGGAACTTCTACAAATTGCATTTTGCCATCTTGTGATTTCCATTCCAGATCTACTAAGACCAATCCGGTGACTTCACCTTGGCTATTTCCGACAAATTCTTTTGTCAATACGGAGAAGACCCTTTCCACACCTTCTTCGTGCGAACTTGAAGTTCGGATAGTCATAGGCCACTCTGGCCAAGGGTTCAACACTGTTCGTGCCTGTGGAGGTTTAGGAAGGAGCTCAAGCTGGATCACAGAAGCAGCACCATGTCTATTGGAAGTTCCAATACAGTCACTGCCTGTATCACCACCTCCGATGACAACCACATGTTTTCCTTTGGCAGAGATTGGATTTTCTTGGATCTCTCCTCCTATCACTTGGTTTTGCTTGCCCAAAAACTCCATCGCAAAATGTACTCCTTTCAAGTCATTTCCTTTGATTTTGAGCTCACGGGGCTTGGCAGCACCTACAGCCAATACTACTGCATCAAAGTTTCTAAGGATATTTTCAGCCTTGATGTTGAAGCCTACGGCAGTTTCTGTTGTGAAAATCACGCCCTCCTCTTCCATCACTGCTACACGCCGGTCGATCACCCATTTCTCCATTTTGAAATCCGGGATACCATAGCGCAATAAGCCACCGACTTTTTTGTCTTTTTCAAATACCGTCACTTCATGGCCTGCGAGGTTCAACTGATCAGCTGCGGCTAGGCCTGCAGGTCCTGAACCGATTACTGCTACTTTATAGTCAGTCTTGTTTGCTTTTTCCCTGGGCTTCACCAATCCGAGTTCATAGGCTTTTTCAGCTATGTTCTTTTCGATCAGCTCAATGGCCACTGGGTCTTTGTTGATACCCAATACACAGGAAGCCTCACAAGGTGCAGGACAGATTCTACCCGTAAATTCAGGGAAGTTGTTGGTACTTCTCAAGATGTGGAAAGCTTCTTCCCACTCATTGCGGTACACTGCATCGTTGAATTCGGGAATGATATTGCCCAATGGACATCCTTGATGGCAAAAAGGCACTCCGCAATCCATGCATCTTGCAGCCTGTTTGTTCAGTTTTTCACCGTCAAAAGGCTTATATATTTCTTTGTAATCGTTAATTCTTTCCTCAGGGGACCTGGATTCAGGCAATTCCCGATGATATAATTTAAATCCTTCTTTCGCTCCCATCTTACACTAATGTTGTTGATTTTTCAAGGGCTTTTTTTCTCAATACTTCTTTATAATCCCTTGGGATCACTTTAATGAATTTCTCACGGTTCTCGTCCCAATTGGCCAGGAAAGCTCCTGCTAAGCAGCTGTTGGTAAGGGATTCATGCCTTTTGAGCATTTGCTTGGTGATGACAAAATCATCTTCATTCAATGGATCAAGATCCACCATTTCAGGGTTGATCAGGTGGATGTAATCTTTCAGGATATAGGCGATTCCACCGCTCATACCTGCAGCGAAGTTCCGGCCGATTTCTCCTATGTTGATGACCATTCCGCCGGTCATGTATTCACAACCGTGATCACCGATGCCTTCTACTACAGTATGTACACCAGAATTCCTTACACAGAAGCGCTCTCCGCCTTTACCATTGATAAAGGCTTCTCCAGAAGTAGCTCCATAGAAGGCCACATTTCCAATGATGATATTTTCTTCTGCTTTGAAATTGGCATTTCTGCTTGGATAGATGATGAGTTTACCACCCGAAAGCCCTTTACCGAAGTAGTCATTGGCTTCTCCTTCCAGTTCGAAGGTCACTCCCTTAGTCAGGAATCCACCAAATGTCTGACCTGCTGATCCGATAAACTTATACTGAATGGTATCATCAGGTAATCCTAGGCTACCATAGAGCTTGCTGATCTCATTGGATAGCATCGCACCTACAGTTCTGTCGGTATTGTTGATTTCGAAAGTTCCGTTTACGGCTGTAGCTTGTTCCAGTGCCGGCATGGCTTCTTGTATGAGCTTGCGATCTAGGACTTCTTTCAATTCAAACTCCTGATCAATCTGCTTGTGTACGCCTACATGTTCAGGAACCTCTACTTTATGGAAAATAGGTGTCAGGTCTATCTTGTCCCACTTCCAGTGGTTCATGTTGCCAGTTGCTTTGAGGACATCACTTTGGCCAATCATTTCATTGATTGTTCTGAAACCGAGTGAAGCCATGATTTCTCTCAGGTCCTGTACCAAGAACTTGAAGTAGTTCACTACATGATCAGGATCACCAGTAAATAGTTTTCTAAGCTCCGGATCTTGGGTAGCGATACCTACAGGGCATGTGTTGAGGTGGCATTTACGCATCATGATACAGCCTTCTACAACTAGTGCACCGGTAGAGATTCCCCATTCTTCTGCTCCAAGGAGGGCCGCTATAGCGATATCCCGGCCAGTTCTCAGCTGACCGTCTGTCTGCAATACTACCCTGCTTCTCAAATTGTTTTTTACCAAAGTCTGATGCGCTTCTGACAAGCCAAGTTCCCAAGGAAGCCCCGCATGGCGGATTGAGCTTAGCGGAGATGCACCTGTACCGCCGTCAGCACCAGAGATCAGGATGACATCGGACATGGCTTTTGCCACACCTGCTGCTACTGTACCTACACCTGCTTGGGATACCAATTTGACATTGACTCTTGCCTTTCTATTGGCATTTTTAAGATCATAGATCAATTGTGCCAGATCCTCTATGGAATAGATGTCATGATGTGGAGGTGGGGAAATCAACCCTACACCTGGAGTAGAATGTCTTACCCTCCCGATCCAATCGTCAACTTTATGACCTGGTAGTTGTCCACCTTCTCCTGGTTTTGCACCTTGGGCCATTTTGATCTGAAGCTCACTTGCATTGGTTAGGTAGTTGCTCGTCACACCAAAGCGGCCTGAAGCAACTTGTTTGATTGCAGATCTTTCCCAATCCCCGTTTTCCTTGATCTGGTAGCGGATTTCATCCTCCCCTCCCTCGCCGCTGTTGCTTTTTGCACCGATACGGTTCATGGCAATGGCCAAGGTACTGTGGGCTTCGTGCGAAATGGAGCCAAATGACATGGCTCCAGTCGCGAAGCGTCTCAATATAGATTCAACAGGTTCTACTTCTTCGATTGGAATAGCGATTCTTTTCTTGAATTCAAACAGGCCTCTAAGGGTCAATGCATCTTTGGTCTGTTCGTTTATTTTCTCTGCGAATTTTTTGTAAAGGGAATAATCGTTCAGTCTTGTGGATTTTTGCAGCAAATGGATTGTTTCGGGGTTGAACATGTGTTTCTCCCCTCTTCTTTTCCATTGGTAAACACCACCTGTTTCCAGGATAGGATTTTCTGTTTGGTAAGCAGCCTGATGTCTGATCAACACCTCTTCGGCAAGCTCGTCAAAAGAAATCCCGCTGATCCTGCTGACGGTCCCTTTGAAGCATCTGTCAATCACTTCAGGACCGAGCCCTATGGCTTCAAATATCTGTGCACCCTGATAGGATTGAAGGGTACTGATTCCCATTTTGGACAAGACCTTTAGCAAGCCTTTTCCAACTGATGCCTGGTAATTGGCAAAAAGCTGTTTTTGGGATAGCTCTTTGGCAAATGCCCCTTTTTCGTTCAGGTGAAGCAAAGACTCAAGAGCCAAGTAAGGATTGACAGCAGATGCGCCGTAGCCGATTACTGTAGCGAAGTGATGTGTCTCCCGGATATCTCCAGCCTCGACAACCAACCCCGCCCTTGTTCTGAGCTTTTTCTTCACTAAGTGGTGATGCACAGCACCTATAGCCAAGAGTGAAGGTATTGGTGCTTTGCTTTCAGAGCAGTTTCTGTCTGAGATAATGATGATGTTTTTTCCTACATAGATCGAGCCTTCAGCCTCTTTGCAGAGCTGATTCAGGGCCTCGAGCAATCTGCCAGGTTGATGATCAGCTTCAAAGTGGGCATGAAGTGTGACTGTCCTATATCCCTCATCTTCTAGATGCTTGATTTTCTCAAGATCTTCATTGAGAAGTACAGGTTGGGAAATATGGATTTGTCTGGTATGTCTTGGACTCTCCGCCAAGATATTGTGGCTTTCTCCGATTCTGGTGAAAAGAGACATTACCAATCGCTCCCTGATAGGATCAATAGGCGGATTGCTGACTTGGGCAAATAGCTGCTTGAAGTAATTGGAGATATGCTGACTCTGTTTGGAAAGTACGGCCAATGGTGTATCAGCACCCATGGAACCTACAGCTTCATAGCCTGTTTCGCCCATAGGGGAGAGAATGACCTTCAGTTCTTCGGAAGTATAGCCAAAGATGGTCTGTCTCTTTTTGATATCATCTGTAGAATAAGGATATGTCAGGATATTGGGATCTGGCATCAGACGCAATTTGAGTCTTTCCTCCCTTACCCATTTGTCATAAGGCTTATTGTCGCAAACACTCGATTTGATTTCATCATCGAAGTAAATCTTGCCAGCTTCCAAGTCAGCCATTAGCATTTTGCCTGGGCTTATCCTGCCTTTGGAAAGAATAGTGGCTTCGCGTATTGGCAATGCACCAGCTTCTGAAGAAAGGATCAACCTGTCATCATTGGTAATGAAGTAACGTAAAGGCCGCAAGCCGTTTCTGTCCAAGGTGGCACCAAGTGATGTTCCGTCTGTAAAGAGCAATGCTGCAGGGCCATCCCATGGCTCCATCAAAGCAGCATGGAATTTATAGAAAGCCTTGCGGTCTTTATCCATCATTTGGTTGTCCTGCCAGGCCTCCGGTACAAGCATCATCATCACATGAGGAAGCGATCTTCCGGTAAGTGCCAGAAGTTCTACCATAGCATCCAAGTTAGCTGAATCCGAATTGCTTTTATTGGTAATGGGCATCAGCTTGGCCATTTCCTCATCAGTAAAATGAATGGAGCGCATGAGCGTTTCCTTTGACTTCATTTTGTTGAGGTTGCCACGGATGGTATTGATCTCACCATTGTGTGATAGATACCTGAAAGGCTGGGCAAGTCTCCAGTTGGGAAAGGTATTGGTAGAAAACCTAGAATGGACGATTGCCAACCTAGAGGTGATGTTTTTGTTCTGTAAGTCCTTATAAAAAGGCAAAACCTGGTCAGTTCTTAATTGACCTTTATATATAAGTGTATTGGAACTGAAGCTGGCAAAGTAAAAGGCATTGTTTACACCTGGAATGGAATTGTTGATTTGGCTACTGGAATAGTTCCGAAGTACATATAGTTTTCTCTCTAAATCCAATCCTTTCAGACCATCTTTATGCTTGACAAATACCATTTCAATATTTGGCATTACGTCCAAAGCACCAGAACCTGGCACAGTTTCATCAACCGGTACAGATCTGTAACCTATAAGCTCAAAATCCATCTCTTTTATGATGGAATTAAGTTGTTCTTTAGATTTCTTATAAAGCTGTTTGTTTTTTGGGAAAAAGGTCATGCCCACACCATAGCTGCCTGGCTCTGGAAGTTCGAATCCACCTCTTGTACTGATTTCCTTCAAAAAGGTATGCGGCATCTGGATCAGGATACCAGCTCCATCTCCTGTTTTAGGATCACTTCCTCTACCACCACGATGTTCCATGTGGCTCAGCATATACAGGGCATCGCTGATTGTCTCGTGAGTGGCCGGACCATTCACATTGACTACTGCCCCAATTCCACAGGAATCGTGTTCGAATTCTTCACGATATAATCCTTTAGTCATTATAATCTGAATTAATAGGTTTGTAAATTAGATGCAAAAATTACAAAAAAATTTCCTTTTTTTAAAATTGAAGCAACAAAACCCCTTGATTGATGTGGAGTTCACAGTCTTTTTT
>DAIPZN010000104.1:0-15563 GCA_036782195.1 Cyclobacteriaceae bacterium
GGATAATGATTAATATAATATAGCCTCTATTGATCAGTAAATCCCAGACCGGCAGCATTCAGCATTTTTGCATAAGCAGATCTCCTTTTGGCTGCAAGGGTGTTTAATGTAAGTCTAGCGGTAAAAAGACTTACCTCCCTTGCATTGATCAAGAACAGGGAGCTTTCACCCAACTCGAAAATGGTTCTTTCCCCTTCTAAAAGTCTTTCTAACCCATTGACGTTGTTGGTGAAAACCTGATACTGACGCATAACCGTTTCAAAGCTGTAAATTTCACTTTCCAATTTTGTCCTTAATTGTTCAGCTTTGAGATCTCTCTGGTAAGTGCGCTGATCAAGTCTTGCTTTGACGACCCCCAAGTTGCCTCGCTCCCGCCTTAGAAACAATGGAGTACTGATGTAAACACCCATCTTATAATTGTTTTCCAAGAAAGGACTTGGACTAAGGCCTGCAAAAGAATCAGATAAAAAGTTATAATCTACCCGGAGTACCGGTTTCAGCAAATCAGCCCTAAACCTTCGGTCAATTTCAAGAGAGGCGATACCAAAGTCAGCAATTTGAAGTTCTGGATGGCTTCGGACGTATTCCCGCAGAACCTCCTGACTGTAATCGTAAAGCATATCCTGAAGAACATTTTCGGGATAAACATTCGCCAGTAGTTCAACAGGCTGTTCTTCTTCATCCCACAAGAAGGTGTTGACATATTGAGCAGCCCTGAAATATTCTATTTGGGCATTTTGCAACCTATATGTCCTATCCATGACCTGGGTATATGCTTCCACTGTGTCGATAGCAGGAAAGTCGCCTTGAATATAGGTTTCCTTTACCATCTCAAACCGTTCCTGTGCAAATCTGACGCCCTCTTCTAGCACCCGAATATTTTGGTAATGCGCTGCCCAATCCCAATAGGCCTCAGTGGCCTCAAGGTAAAGGTCATTGAGCATCTGCTGTCTTTCCCATTTGGTAGCTTCCAGGAAAAGCTGCGCCTGTCTTAAGGCAGCTCTTCTTTGATCAATGAACAAGCCTTGTCCCAAATTGACAGTTGCACCCACTGCGTATAATCCGCTTCCTGGAACCTCACCTTCAGGGTTAAGGTAAACTCCCCGATTTTGCTCAACGAGACCTTTAAGCTGCACGCCGGCCATGGTTGGCACGACGATACCAGCTTCTCGCTTGTCATAATAATCTAATTCCTTGAATCGCTTCCTATCTAAATCTGCATAGACGCGAGGGTCGAAGCCTCCTCTAGCGGCTCTAAGCTCTTGCTCACCAAAATCCAGCCTGATATCGGCCTGCTTGGCAAGAGGGTGGTATGACCTTACCCATTCTATGAAGGTGTCGTATACCAATTCATCCTGAGCAAAAACCCATTGAGGCAATACCCAAATGCAGAAAAACAAAACGATTTTGTTCAGATGCCTCATTTTTTCTGCGCGGATTTTTCTTTAGCTGTATAATAGTCTGCAGGGAAACCGTTGAGATGCCTCCATATTTCATACCAAATAGGCACATCATTGAGTAACGCAATTCCATCAGCACCAGAACCGATTCTCAAAGCACTTGGCCAAGGCTCTTCCATAGGGTCTTCTACTACCAAGACCCGGTATTTATTGTTGGGGCCGGCAAAATTATCGATCGCGTGGATTTTACCGCCAAAGGTACCATTGGTGATCTGAGGCCATCCAGAAAATACTATGGCAGGCCATCCATCAAATATAAACCTTACCCTGTTCCCTACCCTTATCAAAGGATAATCCACCGGATCCACGTACATCTCAACAGCAAGCTGGGCATTGCCAGGCAGGATACTGATGATTTCAGCACCTTCTTTGATGGTTTCGCCAATACCTACTTGGATTGCTTTAGTAATATAGCCTTCCTGAGGGGCTAGGATATATCTAAATCCAGTTCGGACCTGGTAGTTGGTATATTGGTTTTCAAGTTTGGTGACTGTGGCTTCTGTATCAAACTGGGCCGACATGGCCTCATACATGTCCGCACTGGCTTTGGCCATTTTGTCCCTGAAGTCATTGTCTATGGCATTCAGCTCGATCTGGGCTGCTATTCGGGCATTGATGCTTCTGAGTAGGGTATTTTCGGCAGAGATCAGACTCGCTTGTACCTCCTGGAACCGGAGTCTTCTGGTCTCAAGATCAGTCAAGGACCTTAGACCTTCATTGTAGAGGTTTTCAGCCCTCCTAAGCTGGTCCTCACCAATTTCAAAATTCACCTTAGCCTGCTCAAATCGAATACTGTCAGAAGTGACCTGAAGCTCAGCCATTCTTAGCCTGTTTTCTGCTTGTTCTTTTCTAAGCACATTGTTTTCACGCATGGCTTGAATCTGAATTTCAAGCGACTTTACCTTTTCAGAATAGGATTTAGCAGACAGCACTTTGGCATCAACCTGCATTCTTGTTCTCTCAAGCAGCTCGGGGTCAAAATAATCATCCTTTATTTCAGATACCATCAGCACTGTATCACCGGCATTGACATAATCACCTTCTGCTACATACCATTTCTCTATTCTTCCCGCAATAATTGAATGAACTGTTTGTGGCCTTTGATCTGGTCTCAGAGCAGTCACATAACCGATAGATCGGATATTTTGCGTCCAAGGGAGAAACAAAAATAGAAATGCTCCAATCAATATCCAGAACAGGATCCTCAACCTTTTTCTGCTTTCGTCCCTAGGTAGGGTCATTTTAAGACTTTTGTAATCCTTAAAAGTTGTATCCCCTACTTTGTTTTTGGATATATCAATCATAGATTACCTGTTTTTGATTGTTTGATATATGTCTGCGCGTCACCGTCAAATTGTATAGTCCCATGTCTTAATTCAACCACTCTTGGGAATTTCTCTATGATCTCTTCCTCATTGGAAATGAGCATCATTGTCCACGGACCTTTGAGTAAATAATCCACCAGTTTTGCCTTTTCTGTCTTGTCAAAATAGATAAAGATGTCTTCGAGGAGTAGCGCCTTAGGCTGATTTACCAAGCATCGGGCCAGAACAATCCTGCTGATCACTGTTTTGCTCATCCCTTTACCTTCAGGCATTAAAATCGTATTCCAATCATCAGGCAGCAGGTATATGTAATCCTTTAATCCTACCAATTCAATAATCTCCCTGACCTTTTCATCTGTCTCATCCTTCATCAAAGTGATGTTGTCATAGATGGATCCATGAAAAATCGATTGGTGTGAAAGGCTGTCTCCAATAAAACCACGAAGCCTTTCGAGGTTCAATGTCTCTAAAGGTAGGTTATTGACAGTGATCATTCCCTTGTAATCCCCATACAGTCCGGACATGAGGTATAGTAAGGTACTTTTTCCGCTGCCGCTTGCCCCAGCCAGAATAACTTTCTCCCCTTCTTTCAATTCAAAATTGATGTTCTCTATGATGTTGAAGGAAGTATCTTTAGAGCTGTAAGTGAGGTCTTTCACTTTAAAGCTTAGGCTCTCTCTGTCTTTGGTCAAGGACTTTTCAGTACCCTCCTGACGTTCCATAGGAATATCCATGATTTGACCGATCTTTTCGGTTGCAACCAATGTGTCGTAAACTGTTTCTAAGCTTAGGATGATCTTTTCTACAGAACTAACGATCAGAATAATGATTACCTCAGCTGCGACAAACTGTCCAATACTGATCTGGGCATCTATAAGCAACAGTGAACCCACAATCAGCAGTGTAGCTACAATGAGCGTCTTGAACACAATCATCACTTTGTACTGAAATACCAAAACAGCAAAATGCTTGTTTCTGAAATCTACATAGGATTGCAACAATTTGTCTACATTGAAAAATGGCAGTTTGGAATTTCCTGCTAGCTTAAATGTAGCCATAGTCCTTCCTATTTCTTCAAGCCAATAAGCAGTCTGATATTTTGCCGTAGAAACTTTTAGATTTGTTTCCATGCCTTTAGGACTTGTGTAATAGAATATTGCTATTACCAGAGCAATTAGCAGTAAACTAAAAATCAAAAAGAATATGTTGTAAAGGGCCAATAGGATCATACCGAATATGATCTGTACCGTTGCAAAGGAAAAATCAATGAGAATTTTAGACACCCCTTTTTGAAGGTTGACTGCGTCAAAGAAACGATTGACGAGTTCTGGTGGATGCTTTTGATGCAACAAATCCATTTTGAGTCTTGGTAGCCTATAGGCAAATCCAAACCCAACTTTGGTGAAAATCCTTTGCTGCAATTTCTCAGTAAGATACAATTGACTGATTTGGAGAAACCCACCGAAGATAATCCCTACCGCGACAACCAAAATCATGATCAACCAAGCGGTACTTACCCTTCCCCCAAGTACAAAGTTTACGATAGCTTGAATACCTAAAGGATATATCAGTGAGACACCTCCATTCAATAAAGAATAGAAATAAATGGCGTAAACTTCCTTTCGCTCCTCCCTGAGCAGTTTCATGAATCTTTTCAGAGGAGTCAATGCGATTTCAATTTTCATGTTCTATGGTTTTGAATATGAGTTTTTTGAAAAATTCAAACCCTGCATCATCACTTTGGTGCTGTTCAGTGAGCCGGGGAAGGTGTTTGGAATAATATGATTGTACAAGGCTGGCATCCATCAAGGTAGACACCAAAGATTTTGGATATTCAAATCGAGGATTTACCTCTAAAATAAAACGTGCAATACGGTCACCTAGCTTATTGAAATGTTCAAAATATCCCTTACGGTTTTCTTCATCAACTTCTTTGGTCAAAAAAGCCTTGGTGACTTCATCAGTCAAAAGATTCCTGAGTGCAAGCGGATCAATAAAATCATTCTGCGTAAAAATCGGACCCTGCACCAAAACTTTGATTGCAATTTCCAATTTAAGCCTACCATCAGCCAAATTAGCTGTTGCGAAAATGAGATTCTGTTCCAGATACCCCCAATACCATAAAGTCAGAAATAGCAGGAGCTTGTGTTTGTTTTCAAAATATCTATAAACAGCAGATTCCGTACAGCCGATTTTTGCTGATAGTTTTTTGAAAGTAAAATGCTCAAACCCTAAGTCAGTCATCATCACGATGCTTTGATTGACAATTTCACGACCTAAATCTGAGCTGAATGGATCCTTGAGGTAGATGTTTTCATGAACATCTACCTTTATTTTTTTGAGGATACTCTCCATAAAGTTTGTTTAAAACACAGTCATAACGGCAATGCCACTGCTAAAGTTTATTTTATTCTCTTTTTTGTTAGCATTACAAACAAAATTTTTCAAACTAAAACCACTTGATAAAAACATATCTCCTGATTTGGTTACTAAGAGGAGGAAAATCTGCTCTCCAAGTGTTTTTTGAACTTTACTTTTTATTTTGAATATAGCTGTCCCTTATTGCTTTAAATTCTGAATCTGGTTTCCATTGTGGCCATGCAGTGCTATTCACCAGCCTTTTACCTACTTCAAAGAGTAACTTCACGTCGTCCACTCCTCCTTCAAGATCCCAAAGCTCAGGATCATAATGATCTGCAGGTTTATGGTATTTCTCAGCAGTATAGGCATTCTGCATTTGCATCCCATACTCTTTTCCTTTTTCTACATGGTCAATTCCAGTACCTAAATAGAGTGCAGGAATTCCGATTTTTGCAAAATTAAAATGGTCTGATCTATAATAATAACCTGCTGAAGGTGTGGGTTCAGGAGCACTGTATCTTCCTACTTTTGCCAGCTCCTCATCCAATACATCTTCCAAATCTGATTGCCCTATACCAATAAGAGAGACATCCTTCATCTTGCCAAATGGGTTGATCCCATCAATATTGATATTGGCAATGGTCTGTTCTTTTGGATATATAGGATTTTGCGCATAATAAGCAGAACCCCAAAGTCCCTGTTCTTCTGCAGTCACTGCTAATAACAGAACTGTTCTTTCAGGAGCTGGACCTGACTTAAAAGCCTTACCTATAGCAAACAGTGCAGCCAATCCACTTGCATTATCCAGGGCGCCATTATAAATACTGTCTCCTTTTTCATCCGGTTTGCCAATTCCCAAATGATCCCAATGTGCAGTGTAAATCAGGTATTCGTTGGGTCTTTTACTACCAGGAATTTTGGCAATAACGTTTTTGGATGATTGGTAACTGGCTGTTACTGTCATGGAACCACTTGCCGATAGTCCAGTAGCCAATGGTTGAAAATCAGCACTTTTAGCTTGTGCTATCAGATCAGGAAGCGCCATTCCTGCTGCGTCAAATAGTTTTTCTGCTACAGGCAATGTAATCCAGCCTTCAAAAGCAGGCCGATAGATATTTTCTCCCCTCCTGTCCAGATATAATTTTGGAGAATTCCAGTTATTCTGGACCACATTGAAACCATATCCAGCTGGACCTGTGTCATGCACAATCAAAGTACCGAGAGCTCCTTGCCTTGCAGCTTCTTCGAATTTGTAAGTCCATCTGCCATAGTAGGTCATGGAATTCCCTTTAAACAAAGCCTTATCTTCCAAACCATAACCTGGGTCATTGACCAGGACCACAGCTATTTTTCCTTTTACATCTATATTTTTGTAATCATCCCATCCATATTCGGGCGCAACTATTCCATAGCCTGCAAAAACAAGCTCCGCATCTTTGAAACTGACCTCTTGATCTGTTCTTTGTGTCCAAATCACAAAATCAGCGGGACCATTCAGCTTGATTTCACCAGATTTTGTCCGGATAAGCATTTCTGGATTGGGATTGGATACCATCGACACCAAAGGTACTTCCTGAAAATAACTATCTCCATTACCAGGCTCAAGACCTAGTTTCTCAAACTCCTGCGCAAGGTAATTTACCGTCTTTGTCTCTCCTTCCGTAAAGGGCATTCTACCCATAAACTCATCAGAGGAAAGGGCTATGATATGTGATTCCAGATCTTCAGCTTGTATCTGATAAGAGGTTGGAGCAGATTCTTTACAGCTAAAAATCGCCAATGCTGGCCATATTAGGCTCATGTGGATGATTGAATTTCTTTTCATTATTGGTAAGCGTTGTTTACCAAAAGTAAGCATAGAATTGCATTGTAGGAAATATCCTATTCATGTGCAAAAGGTGAAAGTAAACAAAGAATTGCTATAGTGGTCATAAGCATTTAGCTTTACTTAACCTTTGATTTATTTTATGCTTAAAAAAACCCTCATTTTCCTGATGACCTTTAGCATTGTTACCGCTGTCGTTTACATGCTGGGTCCTAAATCCGAAATCTCGAATTTAGAAGGAGCATATCCTGAAGTCCCATCAAATCTTGACAGTCTGGAAGCATTCATCTTTTCAAAGTCCGACACAGTCAAAGGGCTTAAACCGGAAAATGAAGCCCTAATCCTATGGAATGACAGTTTAAACAAGCAAAAAACCCCCATATCGATTATATACATCCACGGTTTTGGAGCAAGTCACATGGAAGGTAATCCTGTACACCGAGAACTGGCAGCTTATTTTGGAGCCAATCTTTATCTGGTAAGGCTCCCTGAGCATGGGATAAAAAGAGAAGATGCCATGAAGCATCTTACTGCTCAGCGCTTAGTGGATGAAGTGAGGGAAGCGTATATGGTAGGTAAATCTTTAGGGGATAGTGTAATCGTAGTAGGAACTTCCATGGGAGGTGCATTGACTTTATTATTGGCATCCGAACAGCCCGATATCAAAGCTATCCTCCTTTATTCACCTGCTATAAGGGAATATGGAGATGCCTTAGAACAATTTTTTCAACCTTGGACGAAGACCATTGCTGAGAATTATACTTTCCCTAATGGTGTAAGAAAGACGCCAAGGGAAGGTGACAAAGCTAGATTTTGGACTGAAGAATACCATATCAATGCCTTTACAAGCTTAGCTGTATTGCTTAGAAGTACAATGACACCTCAAACTTTCCAAAAGATAAACCAGCCTTTATTTTTAGGTTACTATTATAAAAGTGACCAAGAACAGGATTTTGTGGTATCAGTACCTCAGATGCTGAATATGTTTGAAGCAGTGTCTACTCCGGAAGCACTCAAACAAAAAACTGCTTTTCCTGAAGCAGGTGACCATGTGATCGCGTCATCCATTACTTCAAAAGACTGGAAAGGAGTTCTTGAAGAATCCAAAAGGTTTTTGGAAGAAAAGGTAGGAATTCAGAGGCGCAGAATAGTGGAAGAATTTAATTAAGGATTCAAAAAACCTGGCTTTCTAAGGTGCTTACCCACTTTTCCCAAAAGCGCATCCCCCATATCCTCCCGGGCATTCTCCGCGGCTTTCAGCATCTTTTGAACCTGAAGCGGTTGGTCCACAAGCAAGTTATTTCTTTCACTTGGATCTGAAGGGATATGGTATAGCTCCATTTCAGGTAGGTCCACCATGGTGTAGTTCAAGGGAATACCATCGTTCCTATAGGCTTGCCCTGAGGCAACTGTCCTGTAGCGATGAGGAAAATACAATTTCCACTCTCCCATCACTAAAGCCTGCAATTCATTTTGGTTATAATAAATAAAATAGGCTTCTTGAGGGGATTCTGCCGATTCAGAAATGCACATCTCCCAAATATTCTTGCCATCAATGCGCAACTTTGGCAGCTGTGCACCTGTGACGGCTGCGATAGTCGGTAGGATGTCTATACTCATGGCCGGATGGTGCTGCACCAATCCCGCAGGAATTTTTCCAGGCCATTTCATCAATGCCGGCACCTTTACTCCCCCGTCCCATGAAGTCCCCTTTCCCTCTTTTAATTTTCCTGCTGAACCTGAATGTCCGGAATACGATAGCCAAGGTCCATTGTCTGAAAGAAATATGACCCACGTATTATCTTCAATCCCATTTTTCTGAAGCGCCTTATTGATTTCTCCCAGAGACCAATCCAATTCCATAATGACATCCCCATAAAGACCGGAATTTGATTTGCCTTCAAATTTTGGGGATACAAAAAGGGGAACATGGGGCATGGGATGTGGTAAATACAAGAAAAAGGGCCGTTCCTTGTTGCGGTTGATAAAATCGACAGCCTTTTCCGTCAATTGCGTGGTCAACATACTTTGGTCATCATTGAAATACCCAATCGTCTCAGTATCTTGAATCAAGGGAAGTGGAGGATAGTAGTTTTTCGTCTGCGGATGTGCAGGCCACATGTCATTGGAATAGGGAATTCCAAAAAATTCATCAAATCCATGCGCTGTTGGTAGAAACATTTGGTGATGCCCTAGGTGCCATTTGCCAAAAATTGCAGAGGCATATCCCATTGGCCTCAACATCTCTGCAATAGTGGTCTCATCCGGATTTAACCCATGCCTGCTGGAATGGTCTAATGCTCCGTGAATTCCTAGTCTGTTTGGATAAGCCCCTGTAAGCAAGGCTGCCCTTGAGGCTGAACACACAGCCTGTGCTACATAAAAATCTGTAAACCTTACGCCATCCTTCGCCATTTGATCAAAATTGGGTGTAGAGATATTCTCTGCACCATAACATCCCATATCTCCGTATCCTTGATCATCGGTAAGGATCAATACAATATTTGGAAGCTTTTCTGTAAGCTCTTTTTCTACCGGCGGTGCAAAAAAAGAAAAGAGGAAATAAAACAGCGATAATCCCATCTGTTAGAGAGGCTTGGTTATTGGTTGAACTTACTTAGAAAAATTACCATATGGAAAGGGTAACCTAACTTTATATAGTAAATCCCTGTTTATCTAATTTATAAACAGTCACCAGATAATATAATAAAGGTTTTGTAGCATGTGGTGTATCTCAAAAAAGTTAGACACTTATTGGGATTCATCTATGAACAGGAAAATCAGGTATGAGGTCTACTTCTAAATTCAGTTGAGTCAATTATCCTTCGATGGTAATTCACCTGACCCAAATGATAATTCAGGTGTCCTAAGAGATGGATCAGAAAAAACTGATACGTCATTGGGTGTCCAAAAACCTGTAAAGGATATTCCTGGGGGAGCAACATCACATTGAGTTCCGATAGAACCTTTTGGAGTGTTTCAATAAGCACATCAATTTGTTTTAACAGCGCTTCCCTTGGTACTGGTTGATTTTCAAATTCCCTTTCTCTATTTCTGATATATTCGGAGTTGCCTATTACCGCACCTATATAATGGTTTAAGTTACCAATTAAATGCTTGGCCAATATGCCACTTGAATTTGTGATGCCATCCTTAATCACCCAAATGTTGGTCTCAGAAGAATAGGCCTGAAGCTCAGTTTTCAACTGGTTCAGGCCTTTGATATATAAAGTGGTCAGTGTATCAACCATGTCAATCTCCAAAAGAAATACCCAATCCTCTTGCTCCTTGGACTATGTAGCTGGACTTGTCCACATAATTGTAGTGACGGGTGGCGTCTTCTAGTGGAACGGATTTAAAGCTATTGTTTACAAAAGCCACCATCTTTCCGAAATCCTGCTCTAGAACCATCTCAAATGCCTTGACACCGAACAAGGATGCAAGCACCCTGTCAAAGGCTGTGGGTGTCCCTCCTCTTTGCACATGTCCCAATACAGTCTCTCTAATTTCGGCCTTCACACCGGCTTCTTTGAGTTGTTGGGAAAGCTGTAAAGCCACTCCACCAAGTCTTACATGCCTACTGCCCTCTTCACCCTGTTGGGCAACCACATTTCCTTCTATTGCCCTTGCGCCCTCGGCGATTACCACATTGACAAATCCCTTTCCGTTCTTATACCGGGATTCAATTTTCTTTACCAGTTTATTGATATCATAAGGAATTTCAGGAATCAGGCAGATTTCGGCGCCTCCTGCAATTGCAGTATGAAGGGCTATCCAACCGGCATCTCTACCCATGACTTCCATAATCATTACCCTATGGTGACTTTCCGCTGTTGTTACAAGTTTATCCAAGCTGTCGGAGGCAATTTGAACTGCTGTTTGAAAGCCAAAAGTCATATCCGTAGCTGAAAGGTCATTGTCGATGGTTTTTGGTACACCTACTATAGGAAGACCGTGGTCAAAAAGAGCCTTGGAAATTTTCTGGGACCCGTCTCCACCTATATTGATCACTGCATCAAAACCCAGAGATTTGATTCTGTCAGCAAGGTCTGCGGTTTTGTCGACTAACCTGATTTCACCATGTTCATCTTTTACAGGATAGTGCATGGGATCAGCTTTGTTTGTTGTTTTGAGGATAGTACCACCCTTGACATGAATTCCTGCTGTCTTGGATTTATTAAGTTTAATGATTTCGGTAGGTTCATTCATAACCCCATTGAACGCCTCTTTGCTACCGTATACTTCCCACTCTTTTTCTTTTCTGGCACGTTTGCAGATCCCGCGGATCACTGCATTTAATCCGGGACAATCTCCTCCACCGGTAGATATCAGTAATTTTTTCATAAAATATTTCAAAATGTTAAACAGTCCCCCAACTTACAAAAATACGTTTGCTAAAGCAGGGATTTTTTTGACATATACTGCTGAAGTAAAGGTATGGTTTTAGGATTGGGCAGAAGGTGAACAAAAAACTGTACCTTTATGAACCAAATCCACAAGATCAGATGTTGCGGGATTTACAGTAAACTCATGGACCTTGACTCCATGAACAATTACAGATGATGAAAAAAAACACAAGAGTGGTAGTCGGGCTTTCCGGCGGAGTGGATAGCTCTGTTGCAGCCTATTTGCTCAAAGAGCAAGGTTATGAAGTCATTGGCATGTTTATGAAAAACTGGCATGACGAATCTGTAACCATTTCAAATGAATGTCCATGGATGGAAGACAGCACAGATGCCATGCTCGTGGCGGAAAAGCTGGGCATTCCATTTCAAGCCATAGATTTAAGTGAAGATTACAGAAAACGCATTGTGGACTACATGTTTGCAGAATACGAAGCAGGCAGGACACCTAATCCAGATATCCTTTGCAACAGAGAGATCAAGTTTGATATTTTTTTAAAAGCTGCCCAAAAACTCAAAGCCGAATTTGTCGCAACAGGGCACTATTGCCAAAAATCGGAATCTGAAATCAATGGCAAACCCGTATATCACCTGCTTGCCGGCTCGGACCCCAACAAGGATCAAAGTTATTTTCTATGTCAGCTGGACCAAAGCCAACTGGCTAAAGCACTTTTCCCTATAGGTCACCTACAAAAATCTGAAGTCCGAAGAATCGCCAAAGAACAGGATCTAATTACTGCTGATAAAAAAGACAGCCAAGGACTCTGCTTCATCGGTAAAGTTAGGCTACCGGATTTCTTACAACAGCAACTCAAACCTCGCAAAGGCGATATCCTTGTAGTACCGGAAGACGCCACTGTTTTTAGCAAAACTTGGAAAAATAATGATGATGAATCCGAATTAGATTCCATATGCCTACCAATCAACTTTAGTCCAGAAATCGGTACTAAAATAGGGGAACATAACGGGGCCCATTACTTTACTGTAGGACAAAGAAAAGGCCTTCAAGTTGGAGGTACAGGAAAGCCGCTATTTGTCATTGGTACTGATACCACGCACAATATTATATATACGGGTTTAGGTGAAACACACCCTGGGCTGATGCGAAAAGGTCTGTTTTCCCCAAAAAAGGATGTGCATTGGATCCGGGAGGACTTAAAACTGTCAGTTGGAGATACTGCACGCTATCAAGCAAGAATTCGGTATAGACAGCCTCTTACGGGTGCAACGCTTCACATGAAAGAGAATGGGCTTTATGTACTATTCGACGAACCTCAGAAAGGAATTGCTTCAGGTCAATTTGTTGCATGGTACCAAGATAATGAGTGTATAGGTTCTGCTGTAATCAAATAACAGGCTCCCTATTCTATGGAAATACAGCATCCTGCCTCCGTTCCCATTTTGGATTTGCTCTATGAAGATGAATATTATGTAGCGATCAACAAGCCTGCGGGCATGTTGGTACACAGGACATCCATTGCCAAAGAAGAACAAACATTTATTGCCTTACAATTGCTTAGAGAGCAAATCGGCTGTAAAGTCTATCCGCTGCATAGGATTGATAGACCGACGAGCGGGATTGTAATGTTTGCCAAGGATCCTGAGGCAGCTTCTTTGCTCCAACCGCTTTTCCCTACCGCTTTTGTGAAAAAATTTTACCTCTCTATAGTGCGCGGTCATATGCATGAAGACAATGGACTGATCGATTCACCTTTACGGAAAAAACTTGTCGGGGAACTGCAGGAAGCTTTAACAGAATATTGGTGTTTGGACAGGACTGAAATCCCCTTTGCATCAACTAACAGGTACAACAGCAGTAGGTATTCTCTGGTGAAAATCTATCCACATACAGGAAGAATGCATCAAATCCGTAGGCATATGGCCCATGATCGGCACTATGTGATCGGAGACAATACCCATGGAGACGGGAAGCAAAACAATTTCTTCAGAAAACAATTCGATTCTTGGCAGCTGATGTTGCATGCATGGCAATTGGAATTTACACATCCATATACCGCCAAAGAAATTCATATCACTGCTCCAATTCCCGCATATTTTCAGAAACTCATGGAACAAATCAATCTGGGTTTCTGATTCTTGGATTTTTATTTTCAAGTAGGTTTTATCTAAATCGGTGGCAATACCATGAAGCATGCATTGGACATGAAAATCTGGATTCAGTCCGACAGAAAATTCAGTCATCCAAATTCAGTTTGACCCTTCAAAGCTTTACCCTATATTCCATTTTGAAAATCAAACAAACAGATGAGAAGACTGAACATAATATTTATTGCACTTGCTTTTGGTTTTAATTGTACTGCTTTTGCCCAAAAACCCAAAAAGCAAATTGACAGGAATTTTGATGCAAAAGAAGCCATTTCAGATTTTAGGTTTTTGGCATCCGATGAGCTCAAAGGCAGGGATGCCGTGCGGTCTGAAATTGATGTGGCTGCAAGATATATAGCTGAGCAATTCATTAAATCTGGAGCCAAAACTCTTTCTGGTGCCCCAGCATACATGCAACAAGTACCGTTTAGATTATCATCTCCTCCTATAAGAGGCACCATCACTATTAGCAACAAAACTTATTCTCAAGGAGAAGATGTTCTGGTTTTAGACGGACCTTCAATAGAAGGTACCTACGAGATGGTTGTTGTAGGCTATGGCTATGAAAAAGATTATGAGCAAAAAAATGTAAAAGGTAAAATTGTAGTCACAAATGTGGGGGCTCCAAATCGCTTAAGTCCATCAGATTTGTTTTCATCAGGCAGAGAAAAAACAGCACTGGCAAAATCCAAAGGTGCAGTTGCCATTATAGAAATGTATAATGTGCCAACCTTACCCTGGAACATAGTAAGCAATTACTTAAACACCCCTCAACTTACCATAGACCAAACTAAAGAAGAGGAAAGCCTTCCATATCTTTGGATCAAGGACCTCAACAATGAGCAGATCAATGCAATAGGCAAGGGAGAAAGTACTAAGGCAGAACTAGCTATTTCCGGAAAAGTCAACAGAAATTTCCAAGGCAAGAATGTTGTTGCAGTCATTGAAGGAACTGATCCAAAATTAAAAAATGAATATGTCATGCTTTCGGCGCACTACGACCATGTAGGTGTGGGAAAACCTAATGCGGATGGTGATTCCATTTATAACGGAGCAAGAGACAATGCCGTAGGTACTGTTGCACTCATCAATGCCGCAAGATATTTTGCCGAACACCCTCCAAAAAGATCCATTTTACTTTGTGCATGGACAGCAGAAGAAAAAGGACTTCTTGGGAGCAAATATTTTGCCGACAACCCACTGATTCCGCTTAACCAGATCATCTACAATCTGAACATTGATAACGGAGGCTATAACGACACCTCTATCATCACTGTTATAGGCCTAGGCAGAACTTCAGCTGACGGTTTGATTGCCAATGCTGTTGCAGCTTATGGATTGGAGGCTATTCCTGATCCTGCACCAGAACAGGGTTTATACGACAGGTCGGACAATGTGAATTTCGCCAGAAAAGGAATACCTTCACCTACATTTAGTTTGGGTTTTAGGGCTTTTGATGATGAAATAGCAAAATATTACCATCAGCCTTCAGATCAGTTTGACAATTTTGACCTAGAATATGCAATTTTGTATTGGAAATCATATCTCTTATCTGCTGCCAGCATTGCCAATAATCCTCAAAAACCAACTTGGGTAGCTGGAGACAAATATGAAGATGCTGCTAAAGAACTATATTCCAAATAAAACCATGATGCCCCTCCTTGATTTTTCAGAGAGGGGCATCTTTTTTAACCATTTACAATTTCTACAAAAAATTTCTTCTAAAGATTTATTTTTTTTGCAAATACATCTTTATCACCTAATTTAGTTAAATATTACTATTCATATTTTTTTTACTAAACCTTTTGATTACCTAAAGCAAAGGTTTTGATTTTTGATTTAATTTTTTCTCCTTATAAACGACTCATTATAAGGCATTTTAAAACACCAGTCACACAAGTAAATCTGCTTCCAAAAATTCATTTTAATACACTAAATAGCACTTTAATGTCATAAAAATGTATTTTAAATAAAAAAATTCGTTTTTTGATTAGGAAATAAAATACAAAAAACTGTATATTTACGGAAGGGCAATTAAATAGAAAATTTGCAAGTCCAATAATTGGTTTGATCACCCACTCCA
>DAIPZN010000105.1:0-15304 GCA_036782195.1 Cyclobacteriaceae bacterium
TCATTACCGCAGCCATTAAACTGCTGTCAAAAAGTTGATACGTATTCCTTTTTGCAACAGTTGGGTCTCCAATTATCTATCATTAATTTCACATTTTCAAATCAACGCATAGTCAAATTTTAAAATATGAGTGTAAATACTGAAAAACTCAAAGCACTTCAGCTGACCATCGACAAACTTGAGAAAACCTACGGCAAAGGTACTGTCATGAAGCTGAGTGATAATAAGGTACAAGATGTTCCGGCAATCTCTACAGGTTCATTGGGTCTTGACATGGCACTTGGTATAGGTGGTATTCCAAGAGGCAGGGTAATTGAAATTTATGGACCTGAATCATCCGGTAAGACCACTTTAACTATGCATTGCATAGCTGAAGCACAAAAGGCAGGTGGACTTGCAGCTTTCATTGATGCAGAACATGCTTTTGACAAGAACTACGCCGAAAAGCTAGGTATAGATATCGAAAACCTTTTGATTTCACAACCTGATAACGGTGAGCAGGCCCTTGAAATTGCAGAACACCTGATCAGATCAGGAGCTATAGACATCATTGTCATAGATTCTGTAGCAGCACTTGTTCCTAAAGGGGAACTTGAAGGTGATATGGGCGATAGCAAGATGGGGCTTCAGGCAAGATTAATGTCCCAGGCTTTGCGTAAGCTTACGGGAGCGATCAACAAAACGGGTTGTGCCTGCATCTTTATCAATCAGCTTCGTGACAAAATCGGCGTCATGTTTGGAAGCCCCGAGACCACCACTGGTGGTAATGCCTTGAAGTTCTATGCCTCTGTAAGACTGGATATCAGAAGAATAGGGCAGATCAAAGAAGGAGCAGACAACGTGTTGGGTAATAGGACCAAAGTGAAGGTTGTCAAAAATAAAGTAGCGCCTCCATTCAAGGTTGTGGAATTTGACATCATGTACGGTCAAGGCATTTCCAAAGTTGGTGAAATTATTGACCTTGGCGTGGAAATGGAAATCATCAAAAAAGCCGGGTCTTGGTTCAGCTACGAAGGCAACAAATTAGGGCAAGGTAGAGATGCCGTGAAGAGCCTTCTTCTGGATAATCCGGAGTTGATGGAAGAATTAGAGAAAAAAATCAAGGAAAAGGCAGGGTTAGGTGCCAATATCAAAGTTGAAATAGAAGAAGGAGATGATTAATTAAAAAATTTGTTTTCTTTGATGGAAATCCCGCAACAGCTCCAACTGTTGCGGGATTTTTTATTTTAAGTAGCTCTGATGGCTTCAACTGGATCCATCCAAGCGGCAAGAGACGCAGGGACAATTCCAGAGACAATTCCGATTACTGAAGAAATGCCTAGACCAAGCACGATGTTTTTGACTGAAAGCGCCAATTCAAGAGAGCCTAGATTGATAAATGTGATTCCGAATACCAGGATGATCCCTGTAAGTCCTCCGATCAGGCTAAGGAATATGGCTTCAAACAGAAACTGGAAGAGAATGAAATAATTTTTTGCGCCTAGGGACTTTTGTATGCCTATAATCATGGTGCGTTCTTTTACAGAGACAAACATGATGTTGGCAATGCCAAATCCGCCTACAAGTATGGAAAAGCCTCCAATAACCCAGCCGGCTGCTCCGATTACATCAAATACTGAACCTATGGCATTCATGATATATTCAGCTTTGTTAAGGGAAAAATTGTCTTCTTGCGAGGGTTTCAAGCCCCTTTTGGCGCGTAATAGGCCTATAAGTTCGTTTTCAAGTGCTACCATGCCGATATCTTCATCCTTACCCTTGACTGCAATACTGGGTTCAATACCGTTTTTGCCAACATAGTACATTTTTGTAAATGCCCCATAAGGTATCATGGCAGCTTCGTCTTTGGAAGAAATTTCAAAAAGTCCTTCACCTTCTTCCTCAAATACGCCTATAACTGTAAATTTATTCCCCTTTATTTTCACTTCTTTACCCAATGGGTCTTTTCCCGGGAAAAGGGTGTTGGCGATTTTTTTACCGATAAGCGTCACGTTTCTTGCGGAATTGGCTTCTGTTTCTGTAAAGTACCTACCCGCTTCTAGTGGAATATCATATACATCCTGATAGCTATAAGTCACCCCTGTCAAATTCACACCTTTGTATGAGTTGCTCCCTTGCTGTAAAATGGTATTGGCGTCAGCAAAAAAGCAAGTGGATTCAGCATTGCGGAGCTTGTCGCGGAGGAAAGTATACTCTGAATAGGTGTTGTAAGGTCTCCTGAAAAACTTCCACCATGGATAGTCAGGTCCACCGACAAATTGAAACCTATTGACGGTTATCACATTGCTGCCCAAGAAACTGAAACTGGATTTGATGTTTTTTTCTAAGGAATCTACCAAGGTGAAAACAGCGATGATAGCGAAAATCCCTACTGTAACCCCTAATAAAGAAAGGATTGTTCGGGTTAAATTGGACTTTAAGGCTTGGCCTGCAAACCTTAAACTTTCCCAGATTAGTTTGATAAAGATCACTGTATTTTGTTAATTAAAAACTAATTGACAATATAAATACATTTCGGGATTTTTCTTTCTATCTTTGCGGTTTTTAAATTGTATATTAAAGGCAATTCAAAGAAATTCAATTCACATTCATTCCTCCTATGAAGTTATCCGATTTTAAGTTTGACGTACCCAAAAAACAGATTTCTCTATATCCTGCCGCTAACCGTGATGAGTCCAGACTAATGGTAGTGCATCGCAAAACCGGCGAAATCGAACACAGGGTGTTTAAGGATATTATCGAGTATTTCGGCGAAGGTGATGTCTTTGTAATGAACAACACCAAAGTGTTTCCTGCGAGGTTGTATGGCAACAAAGAGAAAACAGGTGCTAAAATTGAAGTTTTTTTATTAAGGGAACTGAATCAGGACCTTAGACTTTGGGATGTATTGGTAGATCCTGCACGAAAAATCCGGGTTGGTAACAAGCTGTATTTTGGTGACAGTGACTTAGTAGCCGAGGTTATTGATAACACTACTTCTAGAGGAAGGACAATCAGATTTTTATTTGATGGTTCAGACGAGGAATTTTACAAAACCATAGACACTCTAGGTGAGACTCCGATTCTCAAAGAATATATTGAGAGGAAAGTAGAGGCTGAAGACAGGGAGCGTTACCAAACTATTTTTGCTGAGCATGTAGGAGCAGTTGCTGCACCTACCGCAGGTTTGCATTTTACTCCTCATTTGCTCAAAAGACTTGAGCTTAAAGGTGTGGAAGTGTGTCCGGTTACCTTACACGTGGGTTTGGGTACTTTTAGACAGGTGGATGTCGAGGATCTTACCAAACACAAAATGGATTCTGAAAACTACGATATCCCTGCAAAGACTGTGGAGCTTGTAAATGAAGCTCTTGACAACAAAAAGCGCGTGGTATCTGTAGGTACGACAACTTTAAAGACGATTGAATCTTCTGTAACTGCCAATGGCAGGCTCAAAGTAAGCAGTGGATGGACGGATAAATTTATCATTCCTCCTTACGATTTTAAGATTGCCAACTCACTCATCACCAATTTCCACTTGCCTGAGTCCACATTGTTGATGACAGCAGCTGCTTTTGGAGGATATGACCTGATCATGAAAGCATATCAAACTGCCATAAAAGAAAAATATAGGTTCTTCTCCTATGGGGATGCCATGCTAATCCTTTAAAATGAGGCTCGAAAGAGCCTTTTTTATTGTGTAAAATTTAATTTTCAGATGCAGAAATTTGCCATCATTGTAGCTGGAGGCAGTGGTTCCCGGATGAAATCTGAGATACCTAAGCAATTTCTTGAAGTTGGGGGAAAGCCTATTCTGATGCATACCCTCAATGCTTTTTATCATGCTGTGGAAGACTTGAGGCTGATTGTAGTTCTGCCAGAAAAAGACCATGGTCTTTGGTTCCAGCTCTGCAAGGGGCATGATTTTAATATTCAACATACAATAGTCAAAGGAGGAAGTTCCAGATTTCAATCTGTCAGGAATGGATTAGCTACAATTGAGGCAAGTGCTGGACTGGTGGCTATTCATGATGGGGTAAGGCCATTTGTGGATGCAGCTGTGATCCAGAACAGCTTTGAGGTTGCCCAGACCGAAGGAAGTGCAATAGCAGTGCTTCCGCTAAAAGACTCTATCCGGAAGGTGGATGAAAGAGGGACCTCCGTTTTTCAAGATAGAAATCAGTTCAGATTAGTGCAGACACCCCAGACATTTGATTTGAATAAAATCAGACAGGCATTTGTGGTGGAGGAATCAAGTGTATTTACAGATGATGCCACAGTTTTTGAGCATCAGGGATGGCAAGTCACTTTAATTGAGGGCAATGCCGAAAACATCAAAATTACTTCCCCTGATGATCTTGCTTATGCGGCATATCTGCTGGGCAAGAAACAGTAGCGACATTCACCGCTGATTTACTCTCGTTTACCGAGTTTTGGATAGCATTCACCTAATGTGTTTATCCCGAAAATGGCAAGTTCATTAATTTCGGTACATAAGTTTGTTTCACTTTATCTTTACAGACATGAAAAACCGTAAATTTTCTTCCAGCAACAATGACGTTACAGCCGGTGTGGTTATTTTAATTATAGGTTCAGTCCTTCTGCTTAGGGCTTTGGGCTTTTGGTTTCCCGGGTGGTTTTTTTCCTGGCCCATGATTATGGTAGCCGTAGGTTTGGTAGTTTTAGTTAAAAACAATTTTCAGAGCGGATTTGGCTTCTTTATGCTGCTTTTTGGTTCATTTTTGCTAGTCAAGAGGGAACTGGATTTGCCATTGGAGCTTCAGCCTTATTTACTTCCCGGAGGCTTGATCTTATTGGGTCTTTTCCTGATTTTAAAGCAACAGAGCAATAGAAGCAGATTTAATCAGGACTTTTTTGGGCAGATGAACTACCGTAAAGATTCCGCTAACCCAGATGTAGGTGCCAAACAGGAGCCATTTGGCAATTATTCTGGCACTGATCTGGGGGAGACGATCAATGCGCAGGCGCTTTTCTGTGGAATCAACAGGCGCGTACTGTCCAAGAATTTTAAAGGTGGTAAAACATCTGCCATTTTTGGAGGAACAGAGATTGATCTGACCCAGGCAGACCTTTCAGAAGTTGCATCGCTAAATGTTGAAGTCGCCTTTGGAGGTGTTAAGTTGATTGTGCCTCCACATTGGGACCTTCAAATCAATGTATCCAATGTTTTTGCGGGTATTGAAGACAAAAGAATGTATCCACATTCCCCAACAGATCCTAATAAAGTGCTCAAAATCTACGGATCGATAATTTTTGGAGGTTTGGAAATTAAATCTTTCTGATGCCCATTATCAGAAAAATAAAGGATCAGCTCGGCTGGATCATAATTTTGACGGCAATCCTCATATGGATTGCCGTCAAAGCGTATGTAGTCCAGTTTTATTTGCCGGACTGGAATTTGGCATTAATCGAGAGTGTGGTACTTACACTAATATCATTGTCTGGGGTACTGATTCTTGAAAATGTTTTCGGGTTTTTTATTCCCAACCGAAATCATACATGGGTGGTAATGGCTTTGCCACTTGTGTTGGCCATTGGATTGTGTTATTTGGCAGACTTCTTATTGTTCTTATGGACAGAAGAAAACCAGATGTTGCTTTCCTACCTTGAAAGTGCTTTTGTCCTTCGCGTTGCCTTTTGTACCCTGTTGTTTTTCTTTTGGTCTTGGATGGTTATAGTCAATAGCAAGTTAGAGGATCAAAATCAGGCAAAAAAAATAGAAGAGCGGGTAGAAATGATGCGGAAAGAGGCAGAGCTTTATCACTTAAAACAACAGCTGCAACCTCATTTTCTATTCAACAGTCTAAATTCTATTAATGCGCTGATTAAATCAAGGCCAGAGGAAGCTAGGGAAATGGTAATTTTACTTGCTGATTTTTTGCGGGCTACCATTAAAAAGGATGACCAAAAATGGGTAAGTGTAAGAGAAGAGCGGGAAATTTTGGACCTATTTCTATCCATCGAAAAAGTGCGATTTGGCCATCGCCTAAAGGTAGAATTTCAGGTAGAGGAAGATGCCTATAATCTATATGTTCCTCAGCTAATGATTCAGCCCTTGTTAGAAAATGCTGTGAAACATGGGTTATATGGAGTGACGGGGGAAGTTTTGGTGCAGGTGAGGTTCCAGGCTCTTCCCGGATATGTCCTGGTAAAGATCAGCAATACCTATGAGCAAGAAGTAGGCAAACCTGATGGCGTTGGATTTGGTCTTGAAGCCGTCAGAAGGCGGCTATACCTTTTGTTTGGCAGAAATGACCTCATGGTTATTGAAAAGGGAAGTGATGTTTTTAATTTGACGCTTAAAATTCCGCAGTATTATGATCAGGACCTTAATCATTGATGATGAACCTTTGGCTACCCAGATTATTTTGGAGTATTTGCAGGCTTTTCCGGATTTTGTTGTTGTACAAGTATGTCATGATGGGTTTTCCGGACTGAAAGCTATTCAAGAGCATAAGCCAGATCTGGTTTTTCTTGATGTTCAAATGCCAAAACTTAACGGCTTTGAACTTTTGGAACTTGTTGAAAGCCCTCCTTCGATTATTTTTACTACTGCTTTTGATGCGTATGCGGCTAAGGCTTTTGATGTTTATGCGGTTGATTACTTGCTCAAGCCGATATCAAAAAACCGGTTTGATTCAGCAATTTCCCGTTTTCTATCAAAGGAGAAAGTAGCGCATCAAGAGGAACCTGAAGAAAACCCAGAGTCTATGGATAGATTGGTTGTCAAAGTGAAGCAAGAAATCAAGATAATTCCTCTGACTGAAGTTTTATATCTTGAAGCCAATGATGACTTTGTCAATATCGTGACCCATCAAGGGAAATATATCAAAAACAGGACATTGGCTTCTTTCGAGAAAAATTTAGATCCCAAAGTTTTTGTAAGAGTACACCGTTCTTTTATGGTCAACTTAACCAAAATTGCTAGAATTGAGGCTTACGAAAAAGAAGGGTATTTGCTGAAACTAGTTGATAAAACAAGCATCCCGGTCAGCAAAACCGGGTATCCAAGATTAAAGCTTGCATTAGGACTATAAAAAAAGCCCTACAAGGGCTTTTAATTAATATTCATCTTCATTGAAGAAGAAATCATCTTTAGTAGGATAATCTGGCCAAATCTCTTCTATGTTTTCATAAGGCTCCCCATCGTCCTCTAGTTCTTGTAAGTTTTCAACAACTTCCAAAGGAGCACCGGAACGTATCGCGTAATCGATCAATTCGTCCTTAGTGGCAGGCCATGGCGCATCTTCGAGATAAGACGCAAGTTCTAATGTCCAGTACATAGTGTCAAATTTTAGTTTATAAAGCCCTTCAGGTTTGCAAAAATATAAATAGTTTTAATTAATCAATGGGTACGGATCATTTATTTGAAAGTTCCTTGAGAATGAAGTTTTTGACATCAACTTTCCGCTTGTGTGCGCTGAGTTTCCTTCTCAGAATAGTGTCAAATTCTGCTTCATTTGTTCTGAAATTATCTGCATTGTCCCTGATGGTATTCAGTTCAGTTTCATCGCGATGAATGAGGTCTTTCAATATGGCGATTTTGATTTTTTTCTTTTCTGCTGCATCCTTTTCTTTGAAATCAGGGTGTTTTGAATTTGCTAATTTGTCAAGGAATGACTTTTCAAAAACAATTTCTGAAAAGAACAAGAACGACCTCATTACTAAGTTTGCTTCTTTTGGCTTACGCTGTGGAAGGTTTTTCCAATCTGCCTGAAGTTTTTTGGCAGCGATAGTTATTTCATAACTAGTTTCGGCATAGGCAAGTTTTTTGGCTTCATCAGTCATTTGTTCCATTTTGCGGAGTAGTTCCCTTGGATTGAGTTGGGGACCGGTCTGCATGCTCTTTCTGAACCTGCTGAAAATCCTATTGTTGATTTTGGAAAACTCATCCCATAGCGGTTGTCGTTTTTCGGCTGGTACACGACCGGCAGTTTTCCATTCTTTCTGGATTCTTTTGCTGATATCAAAAGCCTTCTTTACATCCTGCATATCGTAAGCTTCTTGTGCCTTTTGGACTAAGGCCTCATATACTTTGATGTTTTCCTCACCTTGTAATGCAAGTGCTTCAAAGAATTGTTTTCTCTTTTCAAAGAACCCATCAACTATTCCATTGAAAGTGCTTTCTATTTCCTCCTCAAATTCCTTTTCTACGGGACCTGTTTTAATCCAACGAAGCTTGAGGTTTTTGTACAGCTCAGAAGTTTCTTTCCAGTCTGTACTGTCTTGCATGGCCTCTGCTTCTAAGATCAGGCCTCTTTTGATTTCCAGGTTTTTCTCCCTGTTTTTCTTGATGATTTCCTCAAGAAATATCTGGTATTTCTCAAGGTCTTCAATAAGTGGGACAAAATCGCCTAAGGCATCGTATGCCAGTAGAGATTCTTTGAGGTGGATCAGCTTCATCAAAAAAGAACCCTTGTTCTGGTTCTCTTCTATATCTTTTTTAAGGGCCGCTATTTTTTCCTTAAGCGTTTCAAAGCGGGTCTCAAAATATCTGATGGTAGAGGCCTCGTCTTCTTTGACTTCCCCAATGACCCGATCAGGTTGGTTTAAAAATCCTTTAAGATATACCTTGTTATCCTTAATGTACCCGTTTGGATGCTCCATTTTGATTTAATAGGTTGGTTGCGTGGCAGCGTGTGATTCTTTTCTGCAAATTAATTAATTCGCAAGCATTTATCCTAAGAAAGGCCTTTTTTTGCCATCTTTGTCCATAATAATAAATACTTTGAGTTAAATCCAAAACGTATGAGTGCAGAAAAAATCATATTTTCTATGGCAGGTGTGTCTAAGATATACCCACCACAGAAAAAGGTACTGAAAGACATATATCTCTCATTCTTTTACGGGGCAAAAATCGGCGTACTTGGTTTGAATGGATCCGGTAAAAGCTCCTTGCTGCGGATAATCGCAGGTGTTGATAAAAACTTCCAAGGCGAAGTCGTGTGGTCTCCGGGCTATTCAGTGGGTATGTTGGAGCAGGAACCTCAGCTTGATCCCAATAAGACTGTGAAGGAGATCGTGGAAGAGGCTGTAAGTGAGACAGTAGGACTACTGAAGGAGTTTGAAGAAATCAATGAGAAATTTATGGATCCTGCCCTGATGGAAGATCCTGATGCCATGGATAAACTCATTACCAGACAAGGGGAAGTTCAGGAAAAATTAGATGCATTGAACGCTTGGGAACTTGATGTGATGCTTGACAAAGCCATGGATGCGCTAAGGCTACCACCTAGTGAAGCCAAAGTAGGTAATTTATCAGGTGGTGAGAAGCGAAGAGTTGCCTTGTGCAGACTTTTACTTCAAGAACCTGATGTGCTTTTGCTAGATGAGCCTACCAACCATCTTGATGCAGAATCTGTGCTTTGGCTTGAGCAGCATCTTCAGCAATATAAGGGAACAGTCATAGCTGTAACCCACGATAGGTACTTTTTGGATAATGTGGCAGGATGGATTCTGGAATTGGACAGGGGAGAAGGTATTCCATGGAAGGGCAATTATTCTTCATGGCTGGATCAAAAGCAAAACAGGCTGAAACAGGAAGAAAAAACTGAGTCCAAAAGACAGAAAACTTTGGAGCGCGAATTGGAGTGGATCAGAATGACTCCCAAAGCCCGTCAGGCAAAAGGTAAGGCAAGGCTAAGTGCCTATGACAAGTTGATCAGCGAGGAAGGAAGAGAACGTGAAGCCAAATTGGAATTGTACATTCCACCGGGACCACGTCTGGGAGCAAAAGTAATAGAGGTAAATGGGGTGTCTAAGGCTTATGGAGATAAACTCTTGTTTGAAAACCTATCCTTTAACCTGCCACAAGGAGGTATAGTAGGAATCATTGGCCCAAACGGTGCAGGTAAGTCCACACTTTTCAAATTGATCACAGGAAGGGAAAAGCCTGATGCAGGAAATTTTGAAGTAGGGGAGACTGTAAAACTTGCTTATGTGGATCAAGAGCATGACAATCTAGACCCGAACAAGTCCGTGTATGACTCCATCTCTGGTGGCAATGAGATCATCAAGCTTGGCAATAAAGAAATGAACGCCAGAGCTTATGTCAGCAAGTTCAATTTTGGAGGAGCGGATCAGGAAAAAAAGGTAGGTGTATTATCCGGTGGAGAGCGCAACAGGGTACATTTGGCTATGACATTAAAAGAGGGAGGCAACCTTCTCCTCCTTGATGAACCTACCAATGACTTGGATGTCAATACACTAAGGGCACTTGAAGAAGCTTTGGAAAACTTCGGCGGATGTGCCGTGATCATTTCTCACGATAGATGGTTCTTAGATAGGATCTGTACTCATATTTTGGCCTTTGAAGGAGATTCTCAGGTGTATTGGTTTGAGGGCAACTTCTCCGATTATGAAGAAAATAAAAAGAAAAGGCTGGGTGATGTGACACCTAAGCGTATCAAATACAAGCCGTTGAGATAATTGACGAATCAAAAAAAAGCAGCCATTTGGCTGCTTTTTTTATGTAAATATTAGATGGTTTAGTATCCTGGATTCTGATCAGAGTTCGATAATGCGGGATTGTTATCAATCTCACTCAATGGTATTGGCAACAAATTGAATCTTTGGTTCCAGTTGTTGATAGGCTCATTGGCTAGAAAATTCTGCCTTCTCCATCTTCTGATGTCACGGTTTCTGATCTGCTCACCGGCCATTTCTACCCTTCTTTCATGTTGGATGGCTCTGCGCATCTGCTCTTGTGTACCCACAGGATACTGAGCAGTAGGATAAGGAGGCATGTCCACATCCGCTCTGGCCCTGATTTGGTTGACAAAGGGAAGTGCTCCGCCCGGCCCTGCTGTCTCGTTAATGGCTTCGGCCATCATCAGCAGTACGTCAGCATAGCGGATCACCCTGAAGTTGATGCCGGAGCGCATGTCCTCGTTTTCCCGCTTATAGATCATCTGGTACTTTCTCCAGCTGGGACGATTGATATTGCCTTGTACTTTTTCTGCAGTCAATACACTTTGTCCGGCGTTGTAAGTATCGCCTATTCTATAAAAGTTATACCTGCTTCTTGGATCATCTTTTGCGGCCCCATTGGCTACTGTTTCAAATTCATTGACCAAAGAAAGGCTGGGGATCAAATTTCTCCAGGCAGTGGGACCATATTCCTGCCCTCTGAAAGTGACTTCAGCTATTCCGCTTCCGTCTGCGTTCCACCCTCCAGCATCTCCAAAAGCCTCTGTCATTTGAATTTCCCAGATTGATTCTGAATTATTTTCATTCTCTTCTTCAAAATTGTCTAGATACCTAGGTACTAAACTATACTGATTGGAAGAGATTACTTCCTGTAAAAAAGGAATGGCTTGGGTGTATTCCCCTCTGAACATATGGATTTTTCCTGCCAAAGCCTGTGCAGCACCTTTGCTTGCACGGCCTATGTCCGCACCTGAGTAGGTGTTTCTCAAGGGCAGTCTATTGATTGCTTCATTTAGGTCGCTGAAGATCAATTGGTAGACTTCTTCTTCTGACACACGCGTAACCCCCTCTGGAACAGTTGCAGATTGTCTCATCAGTGGTAGTGGTCCCCATAAAGAAACCAACTCAAAATTTGCCAACGCCCGCAAAAAGAAAGCTTCACCAAGTACTCTTGACCTCAGCTGTTCAGTAATTTCCTCTGTAGCATTATCGGCATTTTCAATTACCAAGTTGGCACGGTGGACGATTCTAAACCATCCTCTCCAATTGGCTTCCACTAGAGGGTTAGCAGCATCGAAAACGTGGTTAAGTACCTGTGCTCTTTGTGCTTCAAGTTGAGGTCCTCCTGTATCTACATCATCAGAAAGCAGATCATGAAGGAAGAAATACTCTCTGTTGTACAGGTTGTTGCCTTGTAATCCGGCATATACTGCATTGACTGCTGCTACCAATTGAGGGCCTGACCTATAGAAAGTCCCTACAGACAGCTGATTTGGGTTGATGGGGTTTAATTTTTCCTCATTACAAGAAATAAACCCTAAAACTACCAAAGCCGCAGTTAAAATTATTTTTGATTTCATATCTCAATTAATTAAGGTTCAAGTTTAGAATGTAAGCTGAATGCCACCAATGATGGTCCTTGCAGCTGGATATTGGCCATAGTCGATACCAGCTCCTAAAGAAGAGTCGATTCCGGTACGAACAGCTATCTCTGGATCATAACCTGAGTATTTGGTAAATGTCAATGGGTTTTGTGATTGGATGTAGATCCTCACCTTGCTGATGGTGCCCTTGCTCCAAGAAGCCAATTGGCTAGAAGGAATGTTGTATCCTAAGATGATATTTTTAACCCGCAAGTATGATCCATCCTCAACCCAACGAGAGCTTGCCCTTGCATTTCTGTTTGGATCTCCTGACACAGCTCTTGGGAAAGTAGTGTTGGTGTTTGTAGGTGTCCATCTATCCAATACCGCTGTGCTGGCGTTGAAGAGTCTAGTCATGCCTTCGGTATGGAATCTGAGCAGGTTGAAAATTTCATTGCCTTGGACTCCCTGTAGGAAAAGGGAAAGGTCAAAATTGTTGTAGTTGGCAGAGAAGTTCAACCCATAGGTAAAGTCAGGTAGGTAATGACCCAAATAGGTTCTGTCATTTGCGTTGATTTCACCATCGCCATTGATATCTCTAAAGCGTATATCTCCAGCTTGGGCGTTTGGCTGCTGAGCAGTGGATTCTCCAGATTGGAATAATCCGTCTGCAACCCATCCGAAGAAATAAGCTATAGGCCGGCCTTCTTCTGTATAGGTCATTTGGTCACCCTGGAATTCAGGTCCGAAAATGGTGCTGCCAGATCCAAGAGAAACCAGTTCATTTCTGACAAACCCAATATTTCCATCAATTGAAAACTGGAACGGTCCGTTGAATTTCCTATATCCTGCAGTCACTTCAAATCCTCGGTTGGAAACAGTACCCACATTGGCAAAAGGAGCTTGGTCAAAGCCTAAAGATGGGGGTATTGGTACCCTTAGGATCATGCCTTCAGTGCGGTTGTCGAAGTATTCTACACTCAAATTGAAACCGTCATTGAAAAGTCCCAAATCAAAACCAATGTTTTTCATGATGGTCGTTTCCCATCTCAAATCAGCATTGGCCAAAGCTGATATGGTACTAGCCCCTTCAAGTGAGCCATTAAAGTTGTAAAAGTGGTCTGCGTTGATGGTGCCTTGGTAAGCATAGTCTCCGATTCGGTCATTACCTGTTTCACCGTAACTTGCCCTTAGTTTCAGGTCACTCAATGCGGTCAGCCCTTTCATAAAGTTCTCCTCGCTCAGTCTCCAGCCTAGTGACAGTGAAGGGAAAGTGCCCCATTTGTAATTTGGGCCAAACCTGGAACCGCCGTCTCTTCTTACAGAAGCACTGAAAAGGTATTTCTGTTCATAATCATAATTGATTCGGCCAATGTAGGAGATCAGCGCATATTCTGTCTTGCCACCGCTGGTAGTTTGATTCTGAACGCCCTGAAGCACCCTTACATCATTGGTCAGAAAGTTTTGCCCATTGCCAGTGAGGTTAGAACTCGTAAATGTCTGTTGCTCAATTACGCCAAGTAGGTCAAACGAGTGCTTCCCGATTGTCTTGGCGTAAGAAAACTGGTTGCTGATGAGCGGCGAGAAGAAACTGGATCTGGTTTGGGAGATGGCCGCAAACGGTTGGTTGTTAAAATCACCTGCATCAAATCTTGGAGTGTAGGTATCACCTATACCTAATGCCAGATCAACCCCTACCAAAAACTTGTACCTGAAGCCCTCAAATAAATCCACATTCACATAACCAGTTCCTAGAATTTTATAATCTTGGCTCCTGTTGGTTCTGAGAACAGCATTCAGTACTGGGTTTTCCGGATCTGAACCGTCAATTCTATCAGGTGATCTAAATCCACCTAATCTGGATTCATCTCTTACTGGTATGTAAGGAACTTGTTTAACGATATGCTCCAACTGGCTTCTGCCTCCCGTGAAGGGTTCATTTGCCATATCCGAATAGGCTACAGTCAAGGTTTGACCAATGCTCACCTTATTGTGCACTTTAAATTCAGTATTGCTTCTGAAAGAAACCCTTTCGAACCCTGTTCCCAACATGATACCTTCTTGGTTGAAATAACCCATGCTGATGTTGTAAACCGCGTTTTCAGAACCTCCTGATATTGCCACATTGTGGTCTTGAATGGGAGCTGAGCGGAACATTTCACCCTGCCAATCGGTATCTACATTTGCAAATTCACCTAGATTGTCAAAACGCTGCGGAACTGGTTGATCACCATTCGCCAAAAGATCCCTTCCAAAAGCTAGATATTGGTCTCGGTTGAGTAAATCCAGTTTTCTCCATGCTGTCTGGGAGCCTACATATGAATTTACGGTAACAACCGGCTTGCCGGCGCGCCCTCTCTTAGTAGTTACCAAGATTACACCGTTGGCAGCCCTTGAACCATAGATTGCGGCAGCTGAAGCATCTTTAAGAACTTCTATGGATTCAATATCCGCCGGGTTAATTTGATTGAGCCCACCTGCCGGAACTCCATCAATAACATATAAAGGGTCGTTGTTGCCTACAGTTCCTATACCTCGGATTCTCACCAGAGGGCTTCCACCAGGTGTACCGGGATTGGTAACGGTAACGCCTGCAGCTCTTCCCTGTAAAGCGGAGGCCAAGTTTGGAACAGGCAGTTCCCGTATTTTCTCAGCACTCACTGAAGAAATTGCTCCAGTGACTTTGGCCCTTTCCTGCGTTCCATAACCGACAACTACAATTTCTGATAAGGCAGAAAGTTCTGATTCTAAAGCAACATTGATAATAGAATTACTGCCGATTCTAACTTCCTGTTGCTTGTAGCCAATAAATGAAAAAACCAACACAGCATTGTTGTTGGGAACTTCAATGGAAAAATTGCCATCAATATCGGTGGCTGTTCCCATGGTAGTGCCTTTGATAAGGACATTCACGCCAGGCATGGTTTCATTGTCCTCAGCAGCAGTCACTGTACCTCTCACAGTCACAGGTCCCGTTTGGGCTGTGGCCATTGTCGCTATTAGGATAAATCCTAACATCATAAGCATTGTCTTCCACCTATTGAGCAGGACTGGAGGACTCATGTAATTTGGGTAAATTGTTTTAATCATTTGTACTTGATTTAATTGGTTAAAGAAATAATGCCTATCAAGTAGATAGATTTAAAAAGCTCCGGCAGTAAAAGTCTTTCAAGTATCTCTTGATCAGCAGTCAAGCTAAAAAATCAATTATTCTTTCCGTTTAAGATATTTAGCATGACTATTCTTCAATTATATATAAAAATTATATAAATAAAAACAAGTGTATATAAAAC
>DAIPZN010000106.1:0-15256 GCA_036782195.1 Cyclobacteriaceae bacterium
GGCCTACCGCCCCCACCGCCGCCACCGGATACTCCTACAAGGTCCTGAGAGGAGAAATTCTGCTGATTCACATTATTGAATAACCCAACAATGGATATCCTTTTGGTTCCTTTAAAAATATTGAAGTTGCCTCCAGCTGCGTATCTATTGTCCGTGCCGGCACCGGCATAGATTCTTCCGAACTTCCCGCTATTTTTGTCAGGTCTGGTGACAATATTGATAGTTCTGGAATAATTGCCATCGTCAAATCCGGTTAGTCTTGACTGATCTGATCTCTGATCCAAAATTTCTACACGGTCAATGACATCTGCAGGCAAATTTCTCAATGCCATAAAAGGATCGCTACCAAAGAACTCTCGTCCATCGACGAGTACCTTCTGCACCTGTTCACCTTTAGCCTGAATTTCACCGTTTTGAATAGTTACTCCTGGCAATTTCCGAATCAGGTCTTCTGCATCTGCATTTTCTCTGGTTTTAAAGGCATTGGCATTGAAGGAAGTGGTATCTCCTTTTACCTCACCTACCATGACTTGTCCTTCTATGACTACTTCTCCTAAGAGTTTGCTATCTTCAATAAGTACTAAAGTGCCTAAGTCCAAATTATCCCCCCGGTTATGGGTTTTGATGATCTTTTGGTATCCCAAAAAGGATATTTCAATAACTACCGTGGGAATTCGGGGCCGCATTACCTCAAATGCTCCGTCCATACCTGTGACAGTCGCAATAAGTAAGGAGTCCGTAACAGTTTTGACTAATACGTTAGCACCGACCATTGGGTCTTTGGCTGTGCCTTCCACAATTTTTCCTGTAATCAGCGCCTCCTGACCTCTTTGAGCTAAAGATGGTGCAGCGTAAGCAAGAAAAACAAAGAGGATAAACAAGCGGAAAATGTAAGGTTTCATTAGAAAGTTGATTTAAACACAAATTAGACACTTAGGTTATGTAAAAAGTTTAAATGAAAACTTTCGAGAATTTTAAATGGGGATTTGGGTGGATGATTGGTAAAAAACAGGTGTAATCCGTAAAAAAAAAGCTCCTGCCGGATGAGGCAGGAGCAGGATGTTTATTTGGATAAAGCAACCCTTATCGAGAGCTCTTGCAGCTGTTCCTCCGCGATCGTACTTGGGGAATCTATCATGACGTCTCTGCCTGAGTTGTTCTTTGGAAAAGCAATGTAATCCCGGATGGAGTCAGAACCACCGAAGATGGCACATAACCTGTCAAATCCGAAAGCAATTCCGCCGTGTGGAGGGGCTCCAAATTCAAAAGCTTCCATTAGAAATCCAAATTGCTTTTGCGCTTCTTCTTCAGTAAAACCAAGGTGACTGAACATCAGCTGTTGGGTTGGCCTGTCGTGAATACGGATTGACCCACCGCCAATTTCTACTCCATTGATGACAAGATCATAGGCATTGGCCCTCACAGCACCTGGATCTGTTTCTAGCAAAGGAATATCTTCTTTTTTGGGAGAGGTAAAAGGATGGTGCATGGCGTGGTAGCGCTGTGTGTCCTCATCCCACTCCAAAAGCGGAAAATCGACCACCCACAAGGGCTTAAACACATTTCTGTCTCTTAAGCCAAGCTCCTCTCCCATTTTCAGGCGGAGTTCAGACATTTGTTTCCTGGTGGTTTTGGCGTCACCACTCAGCACCAAGATCAAGTCTCCTGCCTCAGCCCCACACTTTGCCGCCCACTGTGCAAGGTCTTCTTGGGAATAAAATTTATCCACTGAGGATTTATAAGTACCATCTCCATTGCATCGGACATAAACCAATCCTTTTGCGCCGATTTGCGGGCGTTTGACCCACTCGGTCAATTCATCAATCTGTTTTCTGGTATATTCTCCTGCACCTTTGGCACAGATCCCAATCACTATTTCAGCCTGATCAAAAATAGCAAAGCCTTTTCCTTTAGCCACATCATCAAGTTCCGCAAATTTCATATCAAAACGAAGATCAGGCTTGTCGTTGCCATACAAGCTCATGGCCTCGGCATAAGTCATGCGTTTCACTTCTTCTAGCGTAACTCCTTTGACCTGCGTGAATAATTCACGGACCAGTCCCTCGAAGGTATTTAAGATATCTTCTTGAGTGACAAAAGACATCTCACAGTCAATTTGTGTAAATTCCGGTTGGCGGTCAGCACGGAGATCCTCATCTCTAAAGCACTTCACTATCTGAAAATACCTGTCAAATCCACTGACCATAAGTAGCTGCTTGAAGGTCTGTGGAGATTGGGGCAGGGCATAAAATTCTCCAGGATTCACCCTGCTAGGTACAACAAAGTCCCTAGCTCCTTCAGGTGTGGATTTGATCAATACTGGAGTTTCGACCTCAATAAATTGCTGAGCATCCATGTATCTCCTTGTCACTTGCATCATTTTATGCCTGAGTTGGAGTTTTTCTCTTACAACATTCCTTCTGAGGTCAAGGTAGCGGTACTTCATTCGAAGTTCATCACCACCATCGGTCTCATCTTCAATTAGAAAAGGGGGAACTTTTGCAGCATTGAGAATTTCAAGCTCATCTACACGAATTTCAATTTGACCGGTAGGAATTTTATCATTTTTAGAGGTTCTTTCAATGACTTTACCTTGAGCCTTTATCACAAATTCCCTTCCAAGTGAAGCCGCGGTTTCAAGCAATTCTTTTTTGGTAGAATCTTCTTCGAAAATAAGTTGGGTTACACCATACCTGTCTCTCAGGTCCACCCAAATCAAGCCACCCTTGTTTCTGACCCGCTGAACCCAGCCGGCAAGTGTGACAGTAATACCTACATCAGTCAGTCTAAGTTCTCCGCAAGTATGTGTTCTCAGCATAGTAGAATTCTTGTATTTTAGAAAGTTGTCAAAGATAAAAAAAGAGGCGGGAGTATGCTATATTGCGGCAAAAGATTCGAGTTTTTCTCCATAAATCGACAAAAAGAAAGGAAAATTTCTTCAAATTCGGCAAAATCCATCAGGAGTATTTGAAAATCTCTATTTGATATAGAACAATAATAAAAAATTTCCTCGTTCTATTTTTGTCTTTTATAGTAATAAATAAGGATTGGAAACCATAAATTTGGATTATTGGCAGAAATTAAATTTCTTTGATTTTGCTGATCCCAAACCCACCAATTTAGCGTATGAACAAAAAATGGATATCGGCCGGTATTTTTACACTGGTTATGACTGCAGGATTTTTCACCTACCAGCATCAACTTAATAATCAGGAAGAAGCAGTGGATTTGACTGAATTGGACGAAATCATCGAAGAAGACCTTTACCTCTATGGCATTAATGTCAATGAGTTGGATGTTGTTGAAGGGGTAGTTGGAAAAAACGCGACCTTGTCCACACTACTAGCTCCCTTCAATGTTTCTTACCAAATCATAGATGAAATAGCACGAAAATCAAAGGATATTTTTGATGTACGCAAGATCGCGACTAATAAAAAATTTACCATCCTTACCGGAAAAGACAGCTCCCAAGCACAATTCTTCATCTACGAGCCTAATCCTACAGAATATGTCGTCTTCAAACTTGACGAGGTAGAAGTTTACAAGGAGACGAAACCTATGGAACTTAGAAAAGTGGAAATAGGCGGTAGTATCACCAAAAGTCTTTATCAAAACATGGTTGACTTGGGAATCTCCCTTGATCTAATTGACCAATTTGCGGATTTATACGGCTGGGAAGTAGACTTCAAAAGGCTCCAAGTTGGAGATAAATTCAAAGTGATCTATTCTGAAAAACTCGTTGAAGGCCAGGTAATCGGCACAGGAGATATTGAAGCAGCATATTTTGAACACCTTGGTGAAGCATATCATGCCATTCCTTTCGAGCAAAATGGGGAAGTTAGTTTTTTTGACCAAAATGGAAACAGCTTTAAAAAAGCATTTTTAAGAGACCCTGTTAAATATACCAGGATCAGCTCCCGCTATAATCTTAACAGGTTCCATCCTGTACAGAAAAGATACAAACCGCACCTAGGAACAGATTATGCCGCTCAGACTGGAACAGAAATCAGAACTGTAGGAGATGGTACTGTCATTGAAGCAAGGTTCACCAGCGCAAACGGCAACTATGTAAAAATCCAGCACAACGGAACCTACACTACCCAATATCTTCACATGTCAAAAATCGCTTCAGGAATGAAACCTGGGGCCCGTGTCAAACAAGGACAAGTAATTGGGTATGTCGGCAGTACTGGACTTGCCACAGGCCCACATCTTTGTTTCAGATTTTGGAAAAACGGTAAACAGGTAGATTGGCTTCAGGAAAAGATCCCGCCTTCCGAACCAGTTTTGCCACAAAATAAACTGGCATTTGAAGAGGTCAAACGAGAAAAATTCCAACAGCTTGCAGCCATCCAAATCTCAGAACCCAAAATGGTAGCCTTAGCTGACAAAAAATAAACAACACTAAAAAAATCAAAAAAAAGCCTCCCAGAAGGAGGCTCTTTTTCATTTATATCACTCTTCAATCAAAAAATAACTTTTATTTTTTTAACAATAATTCTGTTCTCCTATTGAGCTGATGCATTGCTTCATCACAGTTTCCTGTAGAACAATCTTTTATTGGATTACGCTTACCAAAGTATTCAAATTCAATTCTTTCAGCTGCTACTCCTTTTTGTACAAGATAGTCCATGACTGCTTTTGCACGACGCTGAGATAAGTCCAAATTATAAACATCATTCCCTCTTTGGTCAGTGTGACCACCTATGGCTAGGCTGAGGTTAGGCATCTTTTTCAACATCAATCCTACACGTTCCAATTCCTTATAGTGGGCTTGACGAAGTATAGCTTTGTCAAAGTCAAAATAGATAGTAGGTATTGTATTCAATTCAGCTTGCAAAGCTTCTAACAAATCGCTTGGATCGCAAATTTCTTTGCCCAATAACGCTTTTGGCAACTCATATTGCTTATTCTTATCAGAAAAAGCCTCTAGCAGCAGTTCACTCCTCCTATTCAATTGATGGGCAACTTCTGGACAAGGAACTCCATCTGGACAATTGGAGGTGAGTTTTTCCTCCCCATACCATTCCAGCCTTACCCTTTCTGGTGACACAGTAAAGTCACTGAGAAATTCTCTAACCGCATCTGCCCTTCTTTTACTCAATGCTTCATTGTAAGAATGAGAAGCTCTAGAATCTGTATGGGCACTGACTACCAAATCTAGAAAACCATACTTCTGCATCAGTTCGCCAACTTTGGTCAAAACTGGCACCGCATCTTTTCTTATAAACGATTTATCAAGATCATAATAGACGATATCTACATATACAGGCAAATTGTACGGTATAGCAACCAGTCTATATTCTCTTTCTAAAGTTTCTCCTACCAAACCAATGGTAGACAAGGTTGAATCAGTAATGCTAAAATACCCTCTTTTACTAAGCCTAAGTATGAACTCTTTTTCAGGGTCAAGATCAGCAATCAGCTCACCTTTATTATTTCGTGCTGTTGGTAAAGCTTTACTGACATCCACTTGTGTCAATTGCGCATCAAAAGCTTCTGTAATCACTTCACCTTCACAGTCAATAACGCGGGCCAAGAGTTTTTTATTTAATTCTTCAATCAGATATATGTTGTCCATTTTCAGGCTACCGCTTCTATCTGATGACAGATACCTTTTGCCATCTATGGCTAAAGTATAACCAAAGTCATCTCTCGAAGAATTAAAAGGTTGGCCGAGATTTTCTACAGGACCAAATCCTTCCGATGAAATACTCGCTTGGAAGATATCCATGCCACCCAACCCTATATGTCCTTTAGATGAAAAGAACAAATTTCCATTTGCTACAAAGGGATGACTTTCATCTTTATCCGTGTTGATGGAAGGTCCTAAGTTTACAGGCTCAGAAATGGAAAGGTCAGCTTGATAAGCTACATAATAAAGGTCATACCCTCCAAATCCACCCGGCATATCAGATGCAAAATAAATTCTCCCTGCCGTTTCGTCTACAAAAGGATTCATCACTCCATGGGCAGTAGCTTGATTGAGTGGAAAAGGCCTTGCAGCCGTTAGCTCCCCACTTTCCGATAAATTGCTAAACCAAATTTCTGAATTTACAACAATACTTTTCTTGTATTTCTCCTTAGACAAATCTCGAAAGGCCGTGTAGGCCATCATTTTTCCAGAACTGAAAATATAAGGGTCTGAAAATTGGATCCCGCTGCTGACATCAGGTTTCATGGCTGAAATCTTACCGCTTTGATCCATCCTATAAATGCTGAAATATTGCCTGTCATTGAAGTTGCTTTTAGAGTCACTAAACAGGTTATTTTTCGCGTCAAGACGAATTTTGGCTCTGGTACTAGGGACCTCTATTCCTCGGTCGCTAGTGAAATAGCTGTTACCTTTAACATCCATTGCAATTCCAAAATCTGCACCATCCGAATTAATTCCGGCTACAGGTGTCAGCTTTACATTGGACTTCTTTTGGTATAAGGAGGAAAGCTTTACGAAATCAATGTCCTGGAGCTCTTCCTTTGAAAATCTTGTATGCGTTAAAATTTCCTCTGGTTGCATACCAGACTTTGCTTTCATTGCTGCCAAAAGGTACTGTTTTGCATCTTCTTTGCCTGATTCTGGATAGCTTACAGTCTTCAGCCACCATTCATAGGATTGGTCATAATCTTGAATCAACGTAAAAGCTTGGGCTGCCTTTTGGGCTGTAGAATAGGTCTGTTTCTTGCCATAAGCTTCCACGTATATATCTGCTGCATGCTTGTAATTATTCAATGTGTACTGTTTATCCGCATAGCGCAAAAGCGAATTTTGCGAAAGCGCAGGATGTAGGGCCAAAAAGACCAAGGATACTAATAAAATCAATCGCTTCATCTCAGTTCAGGTCAAAACCATCTCGGGTTTTTCATGGTGGATTTTCTTGGAGAAAGATAATATCCCAGTGAAAACTCGTGGGAATTTGTTCTCATGTTCTGAAGTACATTGAGATTATGGTCATAGGCGTATCCTATTCTTAATTGAGGTGTCGCAAAAAGCTCTGCAATGAATGCCAATGCATTCCTTCTGCTTATGGAAGGCTGTAAATTGTCATTTCCTAAAGGAACATTAGACCTAAATGAACCTCCTAGCCAAAGACGCTCCATAAAGAGGAACATTCCGTTGATGTCGTAATTCGTAGGTGCACCCTTAACTTCTTTGACCAAAAATGAAGGTTTAAATTGAATATTATCTGAGATAGGCAGCAAAGCACCCATAGTAAGATAGAAATGAAGATCATTAAAAGCCAACGCAATGTCCTCCCTTTCTACAATCTTTCTTCCCATCATATTATATGTGCTGAAACCAGCATAAAACCGATTGGTATGGTAAAAGAGTCCCACATTTAGATTGGGAGAAATCAAGTTTTGATCAGTTATTGGCAATTCCGTATCGATTTCGTCCACTGGTCTGAGTGCACTTGCGTCAATTCGATACTGTGATACTCCAGCACTTGCACCCAAACCTAAAAATGATTCTTTTCCAGTTTGGATTCTATATGCATAAGTAAGCATACTTGAGGTAGTTCGAGTTGGTCCAATTTCATCAGCCAAAACAGAAAAACCGAAGCCCATTAAACCTTCGTTGGCACTTAGATCAGCTGTAACTGTGAATGTTTTGGGTGCACCGTCAAATCCCACCCACTGACTTCTATATGTGCTTTGAACATACCCTTCATTTTTATATCCAGCATAGCCAGGATTGACATGAAGCCCATTGAAAATGTATTGGCTATACTGTGGCAACTGCTGACCAATAGCAAACTGAATTGTCATGCAGACCAAAAAAGGAATTATCAGTAAAATTCTGGCATATGTGTTCATGGCAATTCATTTGTGAGTGATATAAGCCTGTTTTAATTGGCTTAGTATAATGCTTGGCTTTCAAAACAACTATACTGTTATGAGGGGTAAATATACAGTAAATTGTTTTTCATATCCAAATTTTTGTACAAAATAATTTATATGAAATGCATTTTCTTGTCTAGAAAATAATATAGATAAATAGTAAAAGTTTTCCGAACAGCTAACCATTCGTGTGCATTACGCTAATCAATTAAATATCCTCCGCCGGATTTGACATTTTTCGGTTCATGGAATGTTTAGAAAAAAAGATGTACATTTCCTAAGAGACACACAAACGTTTATATCCTCCGAATGGAAAATCAAAATGAGCAGATAAAGCAAATCTGGAATAGGCAAAGAAAACATGCTTTGGCATTAAGAAGTAGTGCAAGTCAGGATCGGATTTATTTGTTAAAAAAATTGAGGTCATGGATACTGGACAATCAGGAGCTGATCCGAATCCAGATCCATGCGGATTTTGGAAAGCCATTCCCTGAAATTGACCTGTCCGAAATTTATGCTGTCACTTCACAGATCAATTTTACGGTCAAACATCTTCATACTTGGATGAAGCCCAAAAGGGTACCAACACCAGCACCAATGCTGGGTAGCGAATCCTATATTAGCTACGAACCTAAGGGAACTTCTTTAATTATTGCCCCATGGAATTATCCCTTTAATCTTGCCTTGGGGCCATTGGTATCAGCCATTGGAGCAGGATGCACAGCTATTATCAAACCTTCCGAAAATACGCCACATACTTCTTCGCTTATCAAGAGGTTAGTAAATGAAGTCTTCAACCAGGAACATGTAGCTGTCGTAGAAGGTGATGCATCTGTGGCGGAATTCCTGTTAACCCTACCCTTTGACCATATCTTCTTCACCGGAAGTCCTGCTGTAGGTAAGCTTGTCATGCAAGCTGCAGCTCATCATCTTTCCTCAGTCACACTTGAACTCGGAGGCAAATCACCAGCAATTGTGGAAAAAAGTGCAGATTTAAAAGATGCCGCATCCAAAATCATCTATGGTAAATTCATCAATAGCGGCCAAACTTGCATCGCTCCAGACTATGTGCTGGTTCATGAATCTATACAAGAACCGCTGATACAACTGCTCAAGGAACAGATTGACACCATGTACCCTTCCAAAAACGGAGGCAACCAACCTTCGTCAGATCTTGCCAGAATAGTCAACAGCCGTCATTTTGAGCGGTTGAAGCACTTAGCTGAAGATGCATTACATCAAGGTGCCAGCCTGAAATATGGCGGCTACAGTGATGACGCAACCTGCTTTCTCGCACCTTCTATACTGACTGATGTTACCTTTAACATGAAGCTCATGCAGGAAGAGATATTTGGCCCCATATTGCCAATAATGGCTTATAATAATTTGGATGAAGTGATTGGGATTATTCAGAGTATGCCAAAACCGCTGGCACTCTATGTCTTTACCAAAGATCAATTGGCAGAAAATAAAATCAAAAATGAAACAAGTTCAGGCGGTATGGTCATCAATGACTGTGTCCTGCACTTTTTGCAGCATGAGCTTCCATTTGGCGGAGTCAATAACAGTGGGATAGGAAAAGCCCACGGCTACCACGGTTTTTTAGCTTTTACCAATGAAAAGGCTGTCATGAAACAAAGAATAGGCTTGACCTCTCTTAAGCCCATTTATCCACCTTACGGCAGGTTGGGTAAAAAAATAATAGCGTCTCTGGTAAAATGGTTTTAATATAATTGAATGAAGTACTGTCTTAACATGCTGCCACTGATACTGGCAGCCTTGCCTATGCTTAGTATTGCCCAAGAAAGACCTAGAGAAATTGGAATTGAAATTGGTGTGATGCAGCCAGGCAAAGAAAATGCAATTACTGATGTGGCAGGTGTATCTGTAGGACATTTGACCAAAATCGAAGGAAACCATATCCGAACAGGGGTCACTGCTATTTTACCTCATCAAGGAAATCTTTTTCAATTAAAAACCCCTGCTGCAGTATTTGTCGGTAATGGTTTTGGAAAACTTGCAGGAACCACTCAGATAGAAGAGCTGGGCAATATTGAAAGCCCAGTCATCCTTACAAACACTTTGAGTGTGGCGTCAGGAATTCAGGGAATCATACAATACTCGCTCACACAACCCGACAACCATCAGGTTCAATCCGTCAATGCAGTAGTAGGCGAAACAAACGATGGGTTTCTCAACGACATAAGAGGTCAGCACATTACAAAGGAAGATGTCTTGATAGCTATAGCTAGTGCCAAAACAGGTAAAGTCATGGAAGGAAATGTTGGAGCAGGAACCGGCACAGTCTGTTTTGGCTATAAAGGAGGAATAGGTACCGCCTCTAGAAAATTACCTGTAGGGCAGGGAGGCTATACGGTGGGAGTTTTGGTCCAAACCAATTTTGGTGGGGTTTTGCAGATAGACGGTGTACCTGTTGGTGAGGCCTTGAATAATTACGCGTTTAAAAACCAGATAGAATCTGTTGATGGTTCGTGTATGATTATAGTAGCCACTGATGCACCTGTAAATGAACGGAACCTTAAAAGAATGGCACAGCGGGCTATGATGGGCTTGGCCAAAACAGGAGGCATCGCTTCAAATGGATCGGGAGATTATGTCATTGCATTTTCCAATACGCCTTCCAATCTTATACCCCATCAAACAACAGCCGGAAATTTATATCAACCTGGCTATTTAGCCAATGATGACATGAGTATGTTATTTTTAGCGACAATTGAAGCAACCGAAGAAGCGATTATCAATTCTCTTTTTGCTGCAGAGGAGATGATAGGACATAAGGGTAAAATTTCTGCTCTACCAAAAGAGCAGGTTCTAGAAATCATGAAACAACACAACCGGCTGAAGAAGAATTAACTCAAAGCTCTTCAATATGCTCCAAATAATACCTCGCCTGTTCTAGAATTTGCTGCTTGTCTTTCATCTTGGCCCATGTTTTATACATCATCCCGATTCTGGGATTTTTAGCTAATTTATCTTCGTTGATGTGGTAAAAGTGCCAATATAGGCTGTTGAAAGGACATGCCTTTTCCCCCACTTTGACATTTTTATTGTAATGACAGCTACCGCAATAATCACTCATCTTGTCAATGTAATTAGCTGAAGACACATAAGGTTTGGTACCTACTATACCTCCATCCGCAAATTGACTCATCCCTCGTACATTGGTGATCTCCACCCATTGGATCGCATCGATATAGATCCCAAGGTACCACTCGTCAATTTCATCCGGGTGAATTCCTGCAAGCAGGGCGAAATTCCCAGTTACCATGAGCCTTTGGATATGATGGGCATAGGCGTGGTGCAAAGACTGATCGATGGCCTTGCGCATGCAATTCATCTTGGTTTTACCAGTCCAATAATATCCCGGCAGAGCCCGATCGTGGCCAAAGAAATTCAAGCTGGCAAACTCCGGCATTTTAGCCCAATAAATCCCCCTCATGTATTCCCTCCAACCGATAATCTGCCGAATAAATCCTTCTGCTTGGGCAATGCTGATGCTATCCTGGTGGGCCAACCAATGCTTCTCCACTTTCTGGACAACTTCCAAAGGCGAAATCATTTTTGAGTTCATACCAAAACTAAGTCTGCTGTGAAACAGAAAAGCGCTACCCGTATACATGGCATCCTGATATTGCCCAAAAAAAGGCAGCAACTCTTCGCAGAAATAGTCTAAAGTCCGGAGACATTCCATTCGGCTTGTAGGCCAGGTGAAATTATCGGGATCTACAGTCCCTATGGTCTCCACTTCCATTTTGTCAAGCATAGTAACGATGGGCTGTACATTTTTTGGAACGAAATCCTGATGCTTGAGTAGCAGGGGATCTTTTAGTTTGCTTCTGTTTTCATGGTCATAGTTCCATTTACCACCGACAGGCTCCCCTCCGTCTAATAAGATGTTGAATTTTCTGCGCATTTCCCTGTAGAAGTTTTCCATGAGGTATGTTTTTTTACCTCGAAAAAAATCAGACAAAAAATTCCGAGAGGTCAAAAAATGCTCTGAATCCGCTACTTCACATATCAACCCTCCTGAATTACAAAATTCCTTTAACTGAACATCCAGCCTATATTCATCGGGAAGTTGATAGGCAAAATGACCAATATCTTCCATTTCCATCCTATCTTTTATATTTAGAATCAGATCCTGTCTATTATCTGCATGGTCTAATTCAATATAAAGCACCCGATGCCCTTTTGCCTTTAGTAGTTTGGCGAAATTCCTCATGGCAAGAAAAAAGGCTGTGACTTTTTGAATGTGGTGCCTTACATAACCGGTCTCCTGTTTGATTTCCATCATGAGATAGGTCACCTCCGGATCGATCTGTTTGTACCAAGAATGGTTTTCATTCAGCTGATCCCCTAAAATTAATCTGAGCTTTTTGGGCATTGGAAATTTATATGGTCTTCTTAAGTAAAGACCTATAGCCCCATTTTGTTATGTAGAGGTCAAAAAAAATGGTCAATATTTGAAGCAAGGGAGAATAACTGCCTTCCGTGCTCTTTCTTTAGCGCTGGATTGGTTGAAGGCGTATCTCATGGAAACCTCATGTGCGCCTCCCGTATTACCATAACCCAATCTGGATATAGTAAAGTCATAACTATACCCTATGTCTATTCCTGATGAAAGAGCAACCCCCAATACCATAATGATGGATTCATTGTTTGGCATGATTTGGTTAAAGGAAGGAATGCCTCTATACCACATACCCACTACTAGAGGCTGAACATTAAATTGCATCCCCAGGTCAAGTTGGCTGAAGGGTTTTTGGTTTTTGTAATTAAAGGCCAAGATCACCTCTTTTTGATGTGTGTTTCCCTTTCCGTGGGTAGAAGAAATGCCTTCTGAAATATTGAATTTCATCCCGCCGTGAAGGCTAAGCTTCATAGGCCACCTGCTAAATCCAGGTTCAAGAAATGAACTGCTTGGCTCTGAGACATGGTGGGCGGAAAAACCTAACCAATGGGACTCATTATGGTATAAGGCGCCCAGATTGTAATCCATGTATCGGTTTTTTAAGTCAGTAAGTAACTGTTCCCCGCTTACATCGCCAATTGCACCTGTAAGCGGATTGATTTGGCTATTGAAAACAAGGTTGCCAAAATCCGCATCCCTGCTGACATGAGCAGCATGACCTCCCACTCTAAGAAAACTCCTAAACCCCAGCTGAAGTCTGTAAGAATAGACTAGCCCAAATTCATTGGTACTGGATCCAGTCATGCTTTCCCTAGAGCCATTCACTAAAACACCTACTCCACTATTGATATTGAAAATGTAATGATCTACATAAGCAGAAAAAGAATTAAAAGTATGGTTCATACCAGGCCATTGGTTGCGGTAATTGATGCCAAATTTGGAATTTTCACCAGCACCGGCAAAAGCCGGGTTCAAATATAAAGGAGCTGCATAAAATTGTGAATACTGCACATCTTGAGCCAGTAGAATAAAGGGGATAAGCCCCAAAACCAATACCAATACTACCTTTTTCATGCTATCTGATTAAAGCCACGTATCCTGATTTCTGAAGATGCTCCCCTGTATTTGTGGTAAAGGAGATCTTATATACATAATTGCCTTTAGGGGATAGCGTTCCTTTATAGAAGCCATCCCATCCTTTGATTTCCAATCCAGAATCCGCATATAGGTGTTCACCCCATTGATTGAAGATATCCATGGCAAATTGTGTCACATTGAATAAAACAGGCTGAAAAAAATCATTAAGACCATCTCCGTTTGGTGAAAAGGCATTGGGCATGACCACCCATTCTGTCTTTTCTACCACTTTAACTTCCAAACTTGAAGTTTCCATACAAGCTGCCATATCGAATGCTTTAAGGACTACAGTATAAGTCCCTGGTGATGCATAGCGGTGCGCAGGTGATTCCTCGTTGGATTTTGTCCCATCTCCAAAATCCCATTCCCAAGCAATGAATTGACGTCCCTCATTGCTATTGAAAAATATTGCTTCATCAACTTGTATGGTCTTATCACTTCCGGCATGGAGCTTTGTGATCTCCACTTCAAGCTGCTTTAACTGACTGTTGGTGGGGATATTGATCTTTTGATTGCTGATGCTGGTACATCCTAATGCATCAGTTACTTCAACCTGGACTTCTGACAGATTGGAAAATTCGATTTCAGATTTGCCTACCATCCCATTATTCCAGCGGATTTGGTATGGAGGCACACCGCCTTGGATGGTAACCCAAACACTGCCCTTAGCTTCCCCTGAGACACAGTCCATATCTATTTGGGTTTGGATACTTACTGAAGGAGAAGCAGCTGCCTCCAAGAGATAGTTTGCGAGCACTTCACAACCCGCTCCATCTGTTACTTTTAATTTGACCATACCGGCACCTAGGCCTTCTACTCTACTCCCAGACCCCTTATTGTCCCAGTCAAAATTGTAGGGGGGAACACCTCCAGATATGGCCACCTCGATCACTCCGTCATTGTTGTCTTTGCAAGTGGGCTGCTTTTGTTCAAGCAGACTGATTTTCATGGGAGAATCGGCAGCTAAGGCAAAACTTTTAGTCCAAACACATTTGTTCTTATCTGTAACTTCAACCGTGTATTGGCCTGGTCCAAGATCGGCTAGAGTGGCAGAAGTAGCGCCATTCGACCAACGGAATGTGTAAGGTGGATTTGCGCCTCCCACGGTTAACGCTATGCTTCCATTTTGCTTTCCGCACGAGGGCTCCAGCACTTCTTCCTCTATGGACACTGGTTCAGCAGCTGCAACTAATGCAAAAGCAACAGTGGTATAACAATTGAACTTATCAAATATTTTAACCTCATATGTTCCAGCTTGAAGCCCTGTTGCCTCCAAAGCATCTTGAAGTCCATGACTCCATTCCACCTTATAAGGCTCACCTCTTCCGACTTTGATTTTAACAGCTGCACTCCCATCATTGGCATTGGGACAGGAAGGAGGCTGGGTGTGAACTAGTTCGGCGATTAAGGGAAAGGGAGGCTGTACAACAATGCGCTCAGTATGGCTTTGTCCTGTACGGTCTGTGATGACCACAGTATAAGTACCTGCGTTTAAGTTGTATCGATTTTGCTCCGTAGAGAGATTATTCCACAAAAAGGTATACGGAGGATTCCCACCTTGAACATCCAGCAGGATTTCACCTCTCTCTGTATGGGAACATAACGCAAGTTTCCCTCCAACTTTAATAGAGAATAGAGGATGAGAATCCTCAGACTTCATTTTCACATACGTAGCCTTGGCTAGAAAAATGTTTTTTTCCAAGGCAGTAGCATGCTGGGCAACAGCTACGCCCTTACCTACGAATAGCAAAAGAATCAAAATAATTTGAAAACAATGATTCATAAAAATTGTGCTCATATCACACCTAAGTTGCTTTGTTTAAAATCCAAAATTCCGCACTTAGCAAT
>DAIPZN010000107.1:0-15214 GCA_036782195.1 Cyclobacteriaceae bacterium
ATTCTATAGCGATATAAGTTCCTCAAATAATTCCTTCTTTGAGGCAATAGAACTCAAACCAGGCATTATTCATTGGCTTCATAGCGGATTTACAAGCATTGTTGTTCTTGCAGCGAATTTGCTGTTAATCAACATGCTCCTATCTGTCCCGGCAATTTTTATGAAGCAGGTACTTGTGCTTTTCATCGGAACACTTATTCCTTGGGGAGCCCACCTGATGGATATGTTTGGATTTTCTCCACTTGGACTTGATATCGTGCCATTTACGCTGGGATTGACTGGCCTTGTCTTGTATTTAGGACTTTTCCGGTTTGGTCTTTTCAAGATTAATCCTGTTGCTTTTAAAACGATCTTTGAAAATCTAATTGACGGAGTAATCATTTTAGACAATAAAGGAAGAGTAATAGCAGTCAATAAAGTGGCAGGACAGCTGCTGGCTGCTTTTGGAAAAAGAGAGATTTTGAATATTTCAGAGATAATTCAACTATTCCCTAATATCGATCACCTATATAAATCTGCAAACGACACATCAACAGAGATCTGGACTGTTGATCATAAGGTCTGCTTTAGGGCTTTTTTCAAAAAAAGTGAAGCAATCGGTACAAATGACAACAATGAGATCAATTACCTCTTTTTCCGTGATGTAACTGCCGAAAAACAGGTTCAAGAAAAAATCAAAATCAATGAAATGACACTTCAGAGTGTCAATGCCAGTCTTTTGAAGAATGAAAAAATGCTTACCTCGGTGGCGTTTGCAACTAAAGAATTGCTTTCTAATTCTGACTTTGCTGTAGCCACACAAAAGGCCATTACTTTGCTTGGAGATGGTGCAGGTGTAGACAGGGCATATTTATTTGAAAACAGTAAAGATGCGGAAGGGAACCTCTTTACGAGTCAGCGTTTTGAATGGAGTGCAATGGGCGTACCACCGGAAATCAACAATCCTGACCTGCAAAATATCCCTTTGGGCATGTTCGGAGAGGCTGTGGATTTTTTCATTGAACAAAAATCATACGTGGCGACTGTTTCCAACATTGAAGATGAAGAGTTGAAAGGCTTACTTGAAAGCCAAGAAATAAAATCGGTGCTTTTCATTCCAATATTTGTAGAAGCACATTTTTGGGGATTTGTAGGTTTTGATGATTGCCATAAGAGTAGAGAATGGGGAGAAGCAGAATCTGCGCTTTTGATCAGCTTTGCCGACAGTATATCCAACGCCATTGAACGCAAAAATCTGGAAAACAACCTTATCCATTCAATGGAAAAAGCAAAAGAAGCCAGTATTGCTAAATCCGAGTTCCTCGCCAATATGAGCCATGAAATCAGAACTCCTCTCAATGGGGTAATAGGTTTTTCAGACTTACTTGGCAAGACTGACTTAGATCCTTCACAGCAGGAATACCTCAAGTCCATTGTTCACTCAGGCAAGCTATTACTTGAGCTGATCAATGACATATTAGATTTTTCAAAGATTGAGGCAGGAAAACTGGAACTCAATCCTTCTAAAATTAAACTACATGATCTATCTGCAGATACAGTTCAAGTAATTCAGGCCGTAGCTGATGAAAAAGGGCTAAAACTCCGTGTAACTGAAGGAAAAGATTTACCCAAATGTGTGTATGCTGATGCGACAAGAATCAAACAGGTCTTGATCAACCTTTTGAGTAACGCGGTTAAGTTTACCCATTTGGGGGAAGTGGAGCTGACTGTAGAATGCAAGAGCATCAATGAATCCTCGCACACAGGATTGTTTTTATTTGCAGTAAGAGATACAGGTATTGGAATTTCTCCTGAGAAGCAACAAACTATATTTGAGGCATTTACCCAAGAAGATACTTCCACTACCAGAAAATATGGAGGCACTGGATTAGGTTTGACAATTTCCAACAAATTGCTGAAACTAATGGACAGCAAGCTGGAATTAACAACCGAACCTGGAGTAGGTAGCACCTTCTTCTTTTATCTGGAGCTACCATTAGGCCACGATAATGATATCCCAGAAAAACAAAAGGCAAAATCCGATAACCGCAATAAACCAGCACTTTCCAAGCCAGAGGCCAAGAGTAAGATCCTGTTGGTTGATGACAATCCTGTCAATATGCTGTTGGCTAAAACCATTGTGAAAAATCTTCTGGTAGCATCAACAATATATGAGGCTAAAGATGGTAAAGAAGCCGTTGAACTTTTCAAAAAAGTGAAACCGGAACTCATTTTTATGGACATCCAAATGCCCGAAATGAGCGGCTATGAAGCTACAAAAGCTATCCGTAATTATGAAAATGGAAAATCCCGCGTTCCAATAGTAGCCCTAACTGCAGGTACGGTAAAGGGCGAGCAGGAACGTTGCATTGAGGCAGGCATGGATGATTATTTGAGCAAACCTGTAGTTGTCTCAGACATCGCAGATATGATCGAAAAATACCTCGGTAAGCCATTTACTCCAAAGGACTCCCAATTCCTTGCAAAATTTGAAGAATACAAGCAGTCAGATCCTGCGTTTTATAAAGAACTCCTGATGGTAAGCAGAGAAAACCTCACAAAACTGAAAGCTGATTTTACCGATGCCCTTCAAGGAGATTTGTTTCAGATAAAGCAAGTCGCTCATGCCATAAAAGGTGTTGCCCTAAATCTGAGTTTCAAAAAACTAGTGGATTATACAGTAGCAGTAGGTCAAGTCACTGAAGCTGACACAATAGAAACTAAGGAACTTCTGAGTAGCGTAATTTTAGAGTTGGAACTGATCCTTGCTCAAATGAATCAGGAACTTGAAAACATTTCCTAGCTAGGCGAAGAAGCAAGCTATTGACATTTGTCAATCAGTTTGCTTCCGCTGCGTGGGCTTCTACAGCTCTCCACACCCTGAAAATATTCTGGTAGCATATCTTTTCGATTGCAGCCTTAGTGTATCCCCGCTTAAGCAATTCTGCTATTAAATTGGGATACATAGAGACGTCCTTAAGACCAGTCGGAAGGCTATCTCCCACGCCATCAAAATCCGACCCTAAGCCCACTGATTCTATTCCAGCAAGTTGGACAACATGGTCTATGTGATCAGCTACTTTTTGAACATCAGGGAAAGGGTTGTTTTCAGCTGCATAGGCTGTGATGTAAGCCACCGCTTCTGGATCATTGCGTGAAAGACCTTTCTCCGCAAGCCAGTTGACCACATGCTCTCTAACTGCTGCTGACTTTTCATTGTAAGCCCCGTCTATAAAGCTGCCGCCAAAATTGATCATGATCACACCGCCGTTTTTCCCTAGCGCTTTGATCATCTCATCGTCCATATTTCTCTCAAAACCAGGAGTAAAATGCCTTGCCGAAGAATGTGAGGCTATTACCGGAACTTCTGTAATCTTCAGAACATCATAAAAAGTGTCGTCAGACACATGTGAGATGTCTACCATAATGCCTTTTTGATTCATGCGCTGCACCACCTTTTTCCCAAATTGGCTTAACCCACCATGGGTCCGGGTAGTATCATAAGAAGAATCCCCTATTAGATTGTCTTTACCATGCGTCAATGTGATGTATCTTATTCCCTTCTGGTAGAAATAATCCACATTTGCTAAATCATCCTCTAATGCAGCGCCATTTTCTATTCCCATCGGAAGACTAATTTTCCCTTCTTTAAAGTTGCTTTCTATGTCTTTTGGAGAATATGCCATTGCAAATTTATCAGGCCAGGACTTTGCTACTCGCTCCGTCATCAATATGAGCGAATCTGCCAGAACTTTTGCCCCACCCCTCAATTGGTAATCAGCTGGAATGTAAATTGACATAAATGGCGCATCAAGCCCACCTTCTTTTGACCGAGGAAAATCAAAATTACCCCCATCAGTTTTAACTGACACATCAAGCATTTCACGCTGTAACGTAAATCCACCTACTTTCATTCTATATGGCAAATCCACATGGCCGTCTACCATAATGGTATTTTGAGCCATTTCTTTGGCTAATTCCAGCCTTTCCTCATCAGTCATCTTTGTGTAATCGACTTCATCTGCTGATTGACATGCCGAAAATATCAAGAGAATCAAGCACAACACAGGGAGATTTTTCATAGCAAAACGGTTATGTTATGAAAATACATTAAGCTTGAGAAAAAGGTAGAAAAAGATTTACCAACGGTAATTTTTAAAGCTAAAGCAGGTGCTTTTTACCCGTTGATGTAAATTCGACCTAACCTAAATTGCTTATATTCTATTTTTACACTTAAAGGAAAATATTCCGGTTCAAAAGAATTGCCCAAAAATTGCAAGTAATTCGACATCTGTTTATATGCTATAACATGAAAACCAAAAATCTATTCGCATCCGCCATTTCATTGGCATCAGCATTTCTCTTCGGCTGTGGCCCACAATCTCAGACCACTGAGACCCAAGAAATTCAATCAAACGCTCCTGCACTTACGCTTTTGTGGGAGACACCTGCTGAGCTGACTACCAATGAGTCCGTATTGTATGATGCATCTTCCAGCATCATATTTGTTTCGAATATTGAAGGTGATCCACGTGAGAAAGACGGTAAAGGCTCTATTTCAAAAATTAACAAATCCGGAGAAATTACCGAAATAGACTGGGTGACAGGATTGAATGCGCCAAAAGGAATGGGCATCATTGACGGCAAACTTTATGTCACTGACATAGATGAGCTTCTGGAAATAGACATGAAAGACGGTAGTATTTCAAATAGATTTACAGTAGAAAATGCCAAATTTTTGAATGATGTAGACACCCACGGGGAATTAGTTTACTTCTCTGATATGGAGACCGGAATCATACATGTATTAGAAGATGGAAAAATCCGTGTTTTTGCCGAAAACCAGAAAAACATCAACGGTCTGAAAATCAGCAAAGCAGGGGTAGTTTATGGCCTTGATAATGAAGGACTCAAAAAATACGATGCTGACGGAAATTTTGAGATGATCAACAGCACTGTTACCGGTGGTGATGGATTAGTGATTCTGGATGACAATACCTTCATTGCAAGTAGATGGAAAGGAGAAATATATTACATCAGAGACGGCAAAGAGACCAAAATACTGGACACACAATCTGAGGAATCGAATACTGCTGACATTACTTATATTGAGTCTGACAATCTGCTTTTGGTCCCTACCTTTTTCAAAAATAAAGTAAGTGCCTACAGATTGGATTATTAGGATTAAGGCGAGTAGAATATTAATAATGTAGAATCATTGAATGTATTATTGCTTACCTTTGTTACCATATAGCCCCAATCGCTGAGGAAAATCAGATACACAACTGAACCTGACGATGAGTGGATATTAAAAGGCAAAAAACATGAATAAGCCCAATTACGAATTAGAAAAAAACATGGAAGTCATCAGCCAATTGGATGGCTTCGTGAATCATGCTGTAGAAAACATCCTCGTTGATCCTGATGAATGTTGGCAACCATCTGACTTTTTACCTGACATGTCAAGAATGGATGCAATAGAAGAGGTTAAAAAGCTTCAAGAAAGAGCAGCGGGAATTCCGGATACAGTAATTACTTCCCTTGTGGGAAACATGATTACAGAAGAAGCGCTTCCAAGTTATCAGACCTATTTCAATTTGCTAGAAGGAATCAACGTAGAAGGAAGCTTATTGAGCAATTCAGGTTGGGTGAAATGGTCTAAAGCCTGGACGGCAGAAGAAAACAGACACGGAGATTTGCTTAATAAATACCTATATCTTTCAGGTCGAGCAGATATGAAAAAGGTCGAGCAGACCATCCATAGATTGATATATAACGGTTTTGATCCTAGATCTGAAAAAGACCCATATCAAGCCATTATCTATACTTCATTTCAAGAAAGAGCCACAAAAATATCCCATGTAAATACAGGGAAGCTGGCGGATAAAGCCGGTGATGATGTACTTTCCCGCATATGTAAAACTATAGCAGGAGATGAAGCCCGCCATGAGAAGGCATACAAAAGTTTTATGTCTGAAATTTTTGAAATAGATCCTAGCGGTGCAATTCTCGCATTTGAAAAGATGATGAGAAAGCAAATTGTCATGCCGGCTGTCCTTATGGGCCATGGCAGTAGCAATCCAACGCTATTTGATCAGTTTTCTGCTATTACCCAAAAAATAGGCATCTACACCGGTTGGGATTATGCCAGAATTATCGACCATCTCGTGAAACTATGGAAGATTGAATCTCTCACAGGCCTAAACGATGTAGCATCCAAAGCACAAGATTATTTATCTAATCTAGCTGATAGATATATGAGGTTAGCAGACCGAATGAAAGCACCGGAAGAGGTCTCATTGGCCTGGTTGAAATAAAAACATCATAGCCTGAAGCAATTCAGGCTTTTTTTTTGCCTTAGGTGGAACAATTTCTGGATTATTCCTATTACATGTCTATACACACATCAAGATGAGAACAATCAAAAAAATACATCAAGCACAATATCATCCCATTGCGGACTTAGAGACTTACAGCCCTCTTCCTACTGCCCATTTATCCCAGGTAGACCCATTTATTTTTTTGAATCACCATGGAATTCAAACCTATCCTCCACAAAATAACGGACTCCCATTTGGTCCCCATCCACATCGCGGAATGGAAACCGTAACTTTTATCATTGAAGGGGACATCATGCATAAAGACTCAGGTGGTCATGAGTCGGTCATTGAATCAGGAGGAATCCAATGGATGACTGCTGGCAGCGGCCTGATACATGCTGAAGTTTCCTCAAGAGAATTTAAGAAAACGGGAGGACCATTGGAAATTTTACAACTTTGGTTGAACCTCCCCGCGAAATTGAAACTTACTTCTCCAAGATATAAAGGATTACAAAAGGATGAGATTACACATTTCATCATGGATCATGGCCAAGTAGAAGTACAATTGATCGCAGGAGATTGGGACGGATTTCATGGCTCTTTCGAAACATTGTCACCTATCTTTCTCAGCAGAGTCGATCTCAAAAGAACCGGAACACTTTCCAAGAATATACCAGCATCAGAGAATATCTTTCTCTATGTGGTCAGGGGAAGCATCAAAATCAACGGCAAAGAAATTCCTTACCGTAACCTCGTGGAGTTTAATAATGATGAAGATCTGCTGCAATTAGAAGCTACAGAGGACTCTATCATACTCTTTGGCCATGCCCAACCCTTCAATGAACCTATGGTCGCCCAAGGTCCTTTTGTCATGAATACCCATGAAGAGATCAGGCAAGCATATAGGGATTACCAACAAGGCAAGTTTGGCTATTGGGATGAATAATCTTTAAGGGGAAACCCAATGCAGTTGAATAAGCTTCATTGGGTTTTCACCATCCTAGCTCAGTAGGAGTCAATGATATCTTGGGAAATAAGCCTGTAAATCTCAGCGATTTGTTCGTTATAATTCAGAAAACTATAGTGCTTGTCCATGACAGGGAAATCATTACGTACTGCAGGACCAGTTTGAGCTCTTTTGGCACCCAGTTCAAGACTTTTACTTATGGTTTCAATGATCAATGGCTTAAGCATATCAAAATCCAGTCCCTGACGCTGCATGATCTCCTCTGATAGTCTTATCATATGATTAGAGAAGTTACTTGCAAAAACTGCAGCTACATGAAGCGCCAGACGGTCTTTGGATTTCACTAGGTAATGGTTTGCTTTAAGACTTTTTGCCACCTTGATCAGCTTCTGCAAAGTGGTTTGGTCATCAGATTCTAGCAAAACAGGAACATCGTTGAAATCAATGTCCCTGGATTTGGTGAAAGTCTGCAATGGGTAAAAAATTCCTGTATAGGCAGCCGAGCTGTATTCTAAAATATCCAAAGGAACAGCCCCTGAAGTATGTACCAAAATGCTGTCTTCAGGAAGAATGATTTCATTGGCTATCTCGGAAATAGCAGCATCACTCACAGCAATGATAAATAACTCAGCATCTGATTCAGAAAAATCAAGAGAAGAAGTGCCATCAGCCAGGTAAAGCTTTCCTGTGAGCCGCTCTGCCTCCTTGAGGTCTCTACCATATACAGCGACGACTTCATGACCTGCATCTTCCAAAGCTGGTGCCAAATGCCACGCAACGTTGCCTGTACCGATTACAGCGATTTTCATTTTCATCTATTCTTAATTTCTCGGTGAAAGAACAGCAAAAAGCCCCAAAAATCAAATTTTAGGGGCTTTTCTTTATCTGAAAGAAAGACTATTCTAGACCTTTGTCCCGCATCTTGCTGAACTCATCATACCTCCTGTATATCGCAACACTGAAGCCGATCAACATGATGATGGTGCCTAACCAAAGGACGTTTATCTGAGGTTTTACAATGGCTTTGAGTACAACGTAGTCTTTTTGGTATCTATTTACCTTAAAAGAAAATTTATTTTCCTCAGGAATGATATTCTCCAGTTCAACTTTCACCCCAAGCTCATTGTCGATAGCTGGAATTTTACCCACTTGTGAGCCTCTGATAATGAAAACTGGCTCCAATCTCTTTTCAACATCGTAGTCCATTATGACCAGCTTTGCTTTGACTGCTACATCTCCTTCTTCAAGTGGCAAGCCATCGACCGACTGCACTACTTCAGCTCCTTCAAATGTGGTAACAAAGTCACTGATGAAGAAATTCTCTCCTGGAGCCACTTCATAAAACTCATCTTCACGCCATTCCGGATCTTCAAAATCATTAATTGCCGACACAAATGTGTATAGATCCCGGTTAAGGTATCTTTTAGAATCAGGTGAAGATATCAACCCCATGGAACTGTTGAATTGGGACATTGGATTCAACGAAAACTGGTAGACATCATCTTTGTAATAGTCTATTTTGAAATAATCGTTTTCTTCCAAAATGATCGTCACCTTATCACCCTTTTGATAATAGGTCTTACCATTTACAGTGATGTCATCTAAGGCTATGGCTTCATTCACCTGACCCGTTGAACTCAGCAATTTGGCATCAACCGGACTGGGTACACCTTTTACTTTCTTTTGCCTTGCCCTATAAATGGCAGTATAATCCTTGATTTGGGTAGGTTTATTGATCCAAAGCAAAACATGCTCTTTGTTCATTTCATCTTCCCAACTGTTCGAATAGGTCAACCCAGACATATTGTAGCTGATCACTTCCGAATAGCCAGATGAAAACATCACACCAATCAAGATCATTCCCAGACCAATATGGGCCAAAGAACCTCCAGCCAATTTAAAGGTGGAATTTCTAAGTAATTTGATTAAGATCGTAGCATTAGCGACGATGGTAAATGATCCTGCCAACACCACTACGATATAGGAAAGGTTATATACTTTACCAACAACAATAATTAAAGCTGCCAGCACCACTGAGATGATGTACGGCATCACAAGGGAATCCCTTAAGGTCTTCCCATCAATCTTGTTCCACCAGAAAAACTGTCCTAGTGCTGTAAGCAAGGCCAACACAACTGCAAACCACAACTGGAATTTGGTATAAAAGCCAACTTGATCAGCAGGGGGTGCCATATTTGAAATCCCTCCAAAACTTTCCACCAATGCATTCCAAACAGGGATTGAAGTGGGTAGAATTACCTGAAATGCCATCAAAGCCAAAGTAGTTGCTCCAATAAAAATCCAGAACTCTCTGGAATAGACAGAGGCTTCTTTTTCGGAAGTAGGAATATGCTTCCAATTTTTGGCGGCAAGCACTACAGCTACCAACAAGAAAAAGAGCATGTAGATCAAGAGCTGTCCGGAAAGACCCAAGTCAGTGAATGAATGCACTGAAGAATCACCCAATACACCACTTCTGACCAAAAAGGTCGCATAAAGGACCAAGACAAAAGAAGCGATGACCAAGACTATAGACGACTTAAGTGCCGTGCTGCTTTTTTTGAAGGTGATCATGGTGTGGATTGCCGCTACCATGATGAGCCATGGTACATAGACAGCATTTTCTACAGGGTCCCAGTTCCAGTAACCTCCAAAGTTCAAGGTCACATATGCCCAATAAGCACCCATGATTATTCCCATACCTAAAATCATAGCAGAGAATATGGCCCAAGGCAATGCAGGTCTAACCCATTCTGAATAGCGACGCGTAGCCAGTCCGCCAATTAAGAAAGCAAATGGCACTAAGGTAGAAGCATATCCAAGGAATAGTGTAGGCGGATGTATTACCATCCAAATATTCTGTAATAAGGGATTTAGTCCAGTGCCATCTTCAGGAACAAAATTGGGGTTGATCTGAAAAATAGGTGCACTGACTGCATCTCTTAAGAGCATGAAGGGAGAACTGCCGATTTTAAGATCGCCGATCACCACTCCCAAAATCATGGACACCAAAAAAGCCTGAACCAAAGCGAAAACAACCATTACCGGACCTTCCCAATATTTATTGGTATGGATCAGTACCAGGCCTAATATTACATTCCAAACAATCCAAAGGATAAATGCACCTTCCTGACCTTCCCAAAAGGAAGAAATCATGTAATGAACGGGGAGTGCTTTGGAAGAATGTGAGTAGGCATAGAAGTACTCAAATCTGAAATTATAGATAATCTCAAAAAGCACTAAAGCTATGGTGATACTGGCTACGGTATGAATATAGAATGTTATCCTACTGAACCGCTTCCATTGAGGTTTTTCGAGTTCTGAAACTGTACTGAATTGATAATAAGCATATGCAGCAACAATAGCACTAACAAAAGCCAGAATGACTGCAAAGTGGCCAAGGTTCCCGATAAAGGTATTGATCATGAGGATGATAAGTAGAGGTGGTGAGGAGATTACATACCAGCAGTGCTGATTTCATTCTCCTGGTATTTTGAAGGACATTTCATAAGGATCTTATCGGCAACAAACAGCTCGTTGGTTTTATAGCCTCCAATAACAACAATTTGTTCTGCTCTGGCAAAATCTGCCGGAACAGGTTCGTTATAGAAAACCTTCTGTTCTGTACCATCATTGTCAACCATCATGAAATAAAAAGAAGTTTTATCTTCGTTGACCTGTATACCTTCCACGATTCCTGTAGGGTTTTTCTTGAGCTGGCCTACTACATGAATCGCTTTTTCTTCACCTTTTTGCTTCATGGCTTTTGCAGTACTGAAACTTTCATAGGTACTGGCATCGCCTATCATGGAAGTAATGATAATTATGGCTACTGCTATAATTCCTAAACCTAGAATATGTGCTTTTTTCATATGATGAAAGATATATGGCTCTTATTTATCCGGAAGTTTGTCCGATCAATTTTTCAAGTTTGCGCACCTTGCGGTCAGTACTGACGATATAGACCAAGATCCCGCCAAATACAATCGCAATGATCCCCACAAGCACGTAGATTTTCCCTTCAGAACGCATAGTGTCAGCCATTTCTACTCTTGTGTTTTGATAATCAGATGCTGTAATTTCAATTTTCTCCTGTGCCATAGTTTGCAAACTGATAAGGAGAAAAAACATTATTGTTAATTTTTTCATGATAACTGATTGATCAATTTGTCTTCTAATGTTCGTTCGACTCTTCTGAGCCTGACCCTTACTGTGCTCATCCAAGTTCCGATTAAGGTCCACCCGATAATGGCAGGGTAAAACACGATGCGGAGCTTACTGTCCAAGTCATAGGCATTGAAACCAGGATTACCCCCGTTGCCTGGATGAAGGCTATCTGTAAGCCTTGGCAGCACAAATATCAATGGTATAAATGCTGCAAAGGCAAATATATTGTAGACCGCTCCGATTCTTCCTCGCTGATAATGATCTACAAGGGAGTTTCTAAGAATGAGGTAGGCAAAATACATCAATAAACCTATGGCTGAAGCGTTTTGTTTGGGATCGCCACTCCAGTAATCACCCCATGTAAACCTAGCCCAAAGCATCCCTGTTACAATACCCAATACCCCAAACAGAATGGCTGCATTGGTAAATTCCAAGGCAACATCATCATCTTTAAGGTCATTGGTACGGAGAAATCGAATTGAATAAACCACTGCTACGGCTAGCATGATGATCATCCCAAACCACATAGTCACATGGAAATGGAGCGCGCGAATAGTTTCGTTGAGTATTGGCAGCCTTGGAGCATCAAAGAGGAGGCCAGCCGTGATGGTGTAGCCAAGTAAGACTATGGTCAACATCTTCCACCAAATTCCTTTCATCGTACTTTACTTTTTTCAAGCGCAAAAATAGCGCATAAGTTCCTCATTCTTGTGCTTTTTGTCATTTATGTTCAACCCTTCGCTTCCAAAACACCAAGAGAGTCAATTGCATTGAAAAGGGAAAATGATCAACTTCTCCACAGGTACGGAAAGAGGATATAAGCAGTTACACCGACGATTGCATTTATGGCGAGAAGACTGACCAACTTATCCGCGCTGACACTCCAATCCAAGCCATCAAGGGCATTTTTAGAGACACGGATAGCCATAAGCAATATTGGGATGATGACTGGAAAGCTCAAGATAGCCATCAGCGTGGCGTTTGAGCCGGCTTTGGCAGCAATGCCGGAAACCATGGTAAGACAGGCCGAAAACCCCAGAGAACCGATGACTAAGTTCAACACAAATAGTCCCTGATCCAAAACGGGGTTGCCCAATATGACACTGAAGACAAAGTATCCCAATAGTGCCAGGATCAAAGTTAAAAGGGAATTGTAAATGATTTTGGAGATGATGACAGCCTCAGGAGAGGCAATGCTGTAATAGTACAGCTGTCTGCCCTGATGCTCCTGTATGAAGCTTTTAGCTACTGCATTTACTGAAGAAAAAAGGATGATGATCCAATAAAGTGCATTCCAAGTGGGAGGAGCCAAGTTGCCCTGTTTCGCACCAACACTCAAATAGGTGATAAAAACGGCAGAAACCACATACAACAATATGCCATTCAAGGCATATTTCTGACGCCATTCAAGCGTAAATTCCTTTTGGATCAACACCAATACCTGCTTTATCATAAAGTACAAATGTACATAACAATAGCCAATCCTGTCAGCCCTGTACGTACAAAATGTCAGGCGTAATCTTGCCATTTACAATAAACCTGTTTTTCAAATAGAACACCATGCAGAGAAATCCATTCAAAATTCCAGGCCATTGACACCTAAGAATACATATATTTTAGGCCAATCAAAGAGAATCCCTTATGAAATCAGGATGAATCCAAACTGTCATTTTGGCAAGATCTTTCAATTGGAACAGGCATTGATTAGGGGCAGGGTATAAATTGTTGTTCATCTCATAAACATATATAAGCTATGCAGGAAAAAGGTACCATCTCGATACACACCGAGAATATCTTCCCGATTATTAAGAAATTTTTGTACTCAGACAATGAGATATTTCTTCGCGAACTGGTCTCCAATGCGGTAGATGCTACGCAGAAGATCAAAAGATTGGCACAGTTGGGTCATTACAACGGAGAATTGGGTGATACCACTGTTGAAGTAGCTTTTGACAAGGATAAAAAAACCATCACCATTTCTGACAAAGGCTTGGGGATGACCGCCGAGGAGATTAAAAAATACATCAACCAGATAGCCTTTTCGGGAGCTACTGAATTTGTTGAAAAATTTAAGGATGCCAAAGACGCAAACGAAATCATCGGAAAGTTTGGCTTGGGCTTCTATTCGGCATTTATGGTCGCCCACAAAGTCGAAATCAACACCCTCTCCTACCAAGATGGCGCAGAGCCTGCAAGGTGGCTTTGTGACGGAAGTACTTCTTTTGAGATCACTACCGGTGACCGCACCGAAAGAGGTACAGATGTCATCCTGTACATCAACGAGGATTCAGAAGAATTTCTTGACAAGTGGAAACTTCAGGGAATACTGGACAAATATGCCAAATTCCTGCCTGTCCCGATCAAATTCGGCACCAAATCCGAAAGCGTGGAAGACGGAGAGGATGAGGAAGGCAAGAAGAAGTGGAAGTCCGTGGATGTGGACAACATCATCAACACCACCTCCCCTATCTGGACCAAATCTCCCAATGAACTGAAGGATGAAGATTACCTGGCTTTCTACAAGTCGCTTTATCCGATGTCGGAGGATCCGCTGTTCTGGATCCATTTGAATGTGGACTATCCCTTCAACCTTACCGGGGTGCTCTATTTCCCCAAAGTCAAAAACGACTTTGACTTCCAGAAAAACAAGATCAAGCTATTCAGCCGCCAGGTGTTCATCACAGATGAGGTCAAGGACATCGTACCGGAATTTTTGATGCTGCTTCATGGTGTGATCGATTCCCCGGATATTCCATTGAACGTGTCCAGAAGCTTCCTTCAGGCAGACAGCAACGTCAAGAAGATCAACACCTACATCACCAAGAAAGTCGCGGACAAACTAGGTGAGTTGTTCAAAAAAGACAGAAAAGCTTATGAGGAAAAGTGGAACGACATCGGTCTGTTTGTGAAGTACGGCATGATCAGCGAGGAAAAGTTCGCCGAAAAAGGAAAAGACTTTTCACTGCTTAAAAATACCAAAGGTGAGTTTTTCACCCTTCCCGAATACAAGGAAAAGGTAAAGGCCAATCAGACGGACAAAAACGAGCAGACAGTCTATCTCTATGCCACTGATGTCAACAAACAGGATGGCTTTATCCAATCCGCCAACAAGAAGGATTACGACGTGTTGGTGATGGATTCTCCCATCGACAACCACTTTATCCAGCATCTGGAAACCAAAGAAGAAAAAGTATCTTTAAAACGTGTGGATGCGGATGTGGCCGAAAAGCTGATCGAGAAAGAAGAAAGCTTTGCGAACCTGCTGACAGAAGAACAAAGCACCAAGGTGAAGGAAGTATTCGAAAAAGCCATTGCCAATGCTGATTACACTGTGGAAGTTTCTGGGTTAAGCCCCGAAGAAATGCCTGTGACGGTGACCATGGATGAGTTTATGCGCAGGATGAAAGACATGGCCCAGATGGGCGGTGGCATGAGTTTCTATGGTTCCCTTCCTGACCGGTATAAGGTAGCCATCAACGGCAATCATGCAGTGATTGATAAAATTTTGAAAGCTGATTCGGAAGAAGCACAGACCAAACTCGCCAAACAGACTTTTGATCTGGCACTACTTGCACAAGGGATGCTGACAGGAAAGGACTTGACTGCATTTGTTAAAAGGAGCGTGGAATTAATTTGAAATTAATGCTGAATTAAAATTTAAAGCACTGGGAAATCCCAGTGCTTTTTTTTGTCCAAATTTCTAAGAATTTACTATCCACTTAGAGTCAAAGTAAAACTAAGCCACTAAAAAATATGCATAACTTAATAAACTAAATAACGC
>DAIPZN010000108.1:0-15205 GCA_036782195.1 Cyclobacteriaceae bacterium
ATACAATATACAGCTCTGTTCACAGAAGCCAATTCTGCTGATATGGAAGTGATGTTGACGATGCAAAACTTCTGATCCGCGGCCTGATTTTGCTGCTCAAGCATCCATTTTGACACTTCCTGAGTTAAAAAAAACGTGCCCCTGAGGTTGATATCCAAAACATAATCAAAATCCTCCTCAGTCACTTCAAGCACATCTGCCCGGACTTTAGGTGCCACTCCTGCATTGTTGATAAGCACATGCAGTGCGCCTAATTCCTCTTTCAGCGCATGCAGCATTTGGGCTCGGTCAGCAGCTTTGCTGATATCTCCCTGAAAATAGGACACCTCCATCCCCTCTTGCCTCAGCTCTTCAAGCACATGGACAATTTCTTGCTCCGGCCTCACGCCATTCAGCGCAAGCCTATATCCTCCTGCGCCTAAGCAACGTGCTATTCCTAACCCAATGCCTCTTGTCCCTCCTGTAATCAATGCTGTTTGCTTCATTGCTCTTTAATGGCTTTAAGTTGTCCGTATATATCCATCTGTTTGTAATAGGGATCCAAAGGAAAACATCCCGATATCATGCCATTCCGTGGAGCTGTGGTACAGTCTGAAAAAGTCCTGCAGATTTTGCCTCTTTGCGGGAATTTTCCTGTGAGCACATCAGCAGGAAGCTCTGGATAGCTCAACACCATCCTTCCCAACCCGATAGAATCTGCCATTCCACTTAGCAAAACCTGCTCGGCAACCTGTGGTAACCACTCTTGAAGATATGAATAGGCAGACCCCACCACATACATGTCAGGAAAAGCTTTTTTAAACGCTCCAGTCACCTGTATCTGCCTCGCCACCCCTTGAAGTGGGTCTTCAGGTGGCAGGTATCCATCTGAAGGAGGAAACAATGCTGGCCGCTGAATATGTGGATTGTAATATGGACTTCCGGCCGTGGTACAGAGCAGCTCAATCCCCAGCTTCCGCAGCTCCTCCACAAAAGCAAAAGGTGCTGAGAGGTCCTCTTTCAATCCAGTCTCATCTCCTCCAAATGCATAAGAATATTTACCTTCCCAGGCTGGAACACCCTTTTGATCTTGCCCTGGTTTAAAAGGCATCCAATCAAACAAGCTCAGCCGCACACCGATCTGAAGCCCGGGGGCTCGAAATTTGATTCCTGCTACTACTTCCCTTAAAAACCTGAACCGGTTTTCAAGACTCCCCCCATACTTACCTTCCCGGTCAACCGCACTCAGCAGCTCGTGTCCCAGATATCCATGGCAATGTTTGATGTCCACAAATTGAAAACCAGCTTGTTGAGCCAAAACCGCAGCTTCGATATAATCTTCAACCAGTGCTTCTATATCGGCATCTTCCATCAAGGGATAATCCTCTTGCAATCCGAATTTCTTGTCCAATACAGGATGATGATACAGGATACGGGGTTCCATTTTAGTCTTGCTGTTGGGTTTGCAAAACCTACCTGAATGCGTCAGTTGAAGACCTATAAGGAGGTCATCTGTCCTCCCAAAAGCTGCCTGATGCTCATCTTGCACCAATTGGAACAGGTCAACGAAGTCAGGAAGATTAGCCTCATTGAGGAGCAACTGATTGGGATTGGCCCTGCCCTCATGCCTGACAGCCACAGCCTCACATCCCCACAAAAGTTTGGCTCCGCTACGGGCGAAATTCCTCCACCGCCTTTTGGTAAATTCGGTCGGCTTTCCATCCTCAGTACCATCCCAACCCTCCATCGGCAAAATGCAAAAGGCATTGCCTATGCTACTGCCTGACCCCAACTGATGCTTGGTGGCAAAAGGACTTTGGTCAAGAGGTTTCGGATTCTGGGCAAACGGCAAGAAGATTCCTTGGGTATCAAGGTATTCCAAAAACTGCTCGGCTGTTTTAAGTTGCGCTACACGGGGATATGTTGGTTTATTCTTGCCACTCATGATCTGATACAGTTAAAATAGCTGTAGTATGTTTTGTTTTCTTGCATCCTTTGGATCAAAAGGGCAAGCTCACGCGCATGGTAATCTCCCCACATGCTTGATTCACCATGGGCTACCAGCCCTTGCACAGGCCGATGATCCCAGCCATTTGGCTGATGGTAAATACTATGCAGAATCAAGCCCTGATGGTCAGGAGCCGTGGACAGATATGGTTCCTGAAATAAAGTATATGCAAGCTGAATCCCCGCATTTCGATAACGCGATGCACGCTCGATATCTTTATTCTGAAGCCAATTACCAATCCGGATCAAACCCTGAGCCGCGATACAGGCAGCAGAGCTGTCCACAGGTTCATAGGCATTGAAGGGATCAGCAGGGTAGTTGAGGTAATCCCCAAGTTCTTTTAATCTAGGAGCTCCAGTATCCCAATATGGGATTCCATCCGTAGGTGTGTTGTTCAGGTAAAATTCAGCTGTAGCGATAGCGGCTTTTTCCAAAGTAGCTACCAAATCCTCTTTGCTGATCAAGTTTGCATAATCTCCATCATTCAAATGATGAAGGATTTCCAATGTTTCACCTAGCCCACAGATAGCCCAGGCCAATCCTCTTGTCCAAGTACTGAAGCCGGTATAGCCTTGTTGGGAATTCGGACAGCGGTAGCGTCCGTCATTGGTGTTGAAGATGATTTCATGAGCTGTCCGGCCTGCCACATCATATTGGTCTCTCCCCTCTCCGTAATAGATGGAATACCGCACCGTACTGAGCAGGTGTTGGATTGCCCGCTGAAGTAGGTTGATTTTCACGTCATTTTCTCCTTGCAAGACATGGCCTAAGGCATGTGAAAGAATCACAGCCCTACAGGAGCGTATGGTATCTACAAAAAGGGAATGTGGGCCATTGAAAGAATAGATAAATCCGCCATCTGGAATAGGAGTCCAACGCAGTGCCTGAACAGCGCCAGAAACTTTTATCGCCAAAGTATAAAATTCCTTTTCCCAATCCGAAGCTTCAAGTTTACCTTCTTGTATTAAGCGGAGCAAATTGCCATAGGTGCTGACATTGTTGAAACCATGGTCGTGTACACCAGTGTGGGTCAAGTGGGGAGCCATCTTTTCTACAGTACTGGATCTACCGATTTCCAAGAACTCTTTTTCACCTGTAGCATCATATTGAAGAATGGCCGAACCGAATTGAAAACCCTGTGTCCATTCTGTCCACCCTCTGGTGACATACTTGCCTTTTTCGGTAAATACAGGTGCTCCTTGTGCGGTATCGAATGACTTGGCTATGGATCTGATTTTTTGAGCTGAAAGGGACCAAAACCGTGCTAATATCCCGGATAGATCCTGTTCAGGAATGTGTGTATTGATTTTCATACGCTAATTTTTTTGGTCGCCTGATGGCTGACCATGATGACAGTGGTAAAAACAAAGAGAACAATATACAGAAGGAAGTCCAAAGGCAGATCCAAGAAGCGATCCGGCACTACACCTAATATGGATAAGATAAAATAGCCAAGCGCTACAGTAGACAGCAGCATCAGTGATTTAGGCGGATTGCTGAAAAGCACTGCCCCAAGTATCACAGGTGCCACCATAGAAGTACCGGTAAAACTTACCCGGGCCAAAAGGACCAATTCATCGCTCATATAGGTGGAAAACACCAACACGATAATGGAAAAGAAGAAGATGGACAACTTGGTGATACGCATGACTTTTTTGTCATTTCCCGAAAGCAGAGACCTCAACTCTGTCCCTAACGCGAATATTTGCGCATTGGTGGTGGAAAGACAGGCTGCAAACAAACCAACCACGGCCAATGCTGCCACAGGCACTGCCTGATCAAACAAAAGTGCCTGACCCAGAAAGTCCGCTGTACTGGAATCTCCGTACTTTACGGCGCCGTACATGCCGATAAAAGCAGTAGGCAAAATGACCAACACAGCAAATATTCCTACAGCATAAGCCATTTTATGAACAGACTTGAGGTCTTTCATCACAACCAGCCGTGTGGTAAATTGTGGCTGGGTCACTGGAATCAGCACAATAGCTATTGTTGAAGCAATCAAGAATGGGTTGGTAAACAAACCCTTGGGTCCGGGCAGGCTTTTTAGTCCCGGATTAAGTTGGGAGATTTCCGCAAGCCCTTTTTGAAGGCCTCCACTCATCTGCAAACAAGTCACTCCAATGATCCAGATCACCACCAATAAGATGATGCCTTGAATGGCATCACTATACATTATCGCCTTGAGTCCTCCGATTTCGGCATAGATCAACATGATGATGACCAGCATGGCCGACCAACCCCAGTAAGGCAAAAGATCAGGAAATGCTGCATTCAGAAAGATGGAAATCCCCCTGATCTGAATGGCTACATAAGGAATCAAAAAAAGGAACGCAGCAGTAAACACCAAATAACCTGCATAAGGAATTCCATAACAGGTACTGACCATTCCGGCTATGCCTTTGTATCCTTTAATTGCTGCCCGCTTCCTCAATTGGTAACCAAACCATATCAAGAAAAACACCATCAGAGCATCTGACAATGCCAGAAAAGCCCATGCGCCTACACCATGCACCCGAAAGAAATCAGGCATTCCCATAAAGGTAAAGGCACTGAAAAGTGCTGCTGAGAAGGTAAGAAAACCAAGGATTGCACCGATGTTGGATCCTGCCAACATAAACTCATCCGATGACCTGTCTTTGCGGTAAGATTTATAAGATGCATAAATCAATGAAGCCAGAAAGAGCAGAAAAAAACCCGTCAACCAAATCTTCATGGCTTGGGATTTTGGGTGTGGGGAAAATTTTTGGCAGCGAGAAAGGTCAGCGCTACTATTAATACTGTGGCTATAAAACTAGTCCAAAAAACATAGGGTATCCCTGCCACTGCGGGTTCTGAGATATTTTCCCTTAATAAAAATCCATAGGTAATCAAGACAATCAGTAGGACAGCCCCTACTGTCAATTTCCAGAAGTTGTTTTTCATGTTTGGTTAGGTTTGGGTTTGAAAGTGGCTAAAATAGCCCAAACCAAGCTAAACAATTATCCTGTGAAATCCTGCTCTTGAAATGGGAAAAACACCTGTTTTTATTCCTGTTTTTGATTAACCTAACAAATGTTGTGACCTGTGGATTGCAAAAAGATTATTCCATGGCTTTAAGCATACCCATCACCAATTTTGCTGAATTGGCTGAAGCTGGACCAACAAACTGATTGAAGCTCAACCTTGCGTGGTTATTGGCATTGTCGCTGCAGCTCCTGATGACAATAAAAGGCACATGCAAAGACCTACAGATATGGGCAATGGCCGCTCCTTCCATCTCTGTTGCCAAAGCCTGAAATTCACTATTCAACCAAGCTGCTTTTTCATTGCTGCTGACAAAGACATCTCCTGTAGCAATCACTCCTGAAAAAACCTTAGGTTGCCTCCCTGCAACGGCTAGAAAATCCATTTCTTGTGCAATTTTCTGACTCAGACCCACAAGCACCGGATCGGATGCAATGTTCAGCTCCTCGTGCCTTCCACCAAGTAATTTGGGAAATGGAGCCACTTCGAATCCCACTGAATCTATTTTTCCAAAATCATACTGCACCAAAGCCTCCCCGATCACCAAATCACCAGGCAATGCCTCAGGGTGAAGCCCTCCTGCCACACCGGTAAAAATCAGTTTGGAGGGACTGAAGTTTTCGATCAAAACGGCAGTGCTGTATGCTGCATTTACTTTGCCCACACCGGATTTGACCACTACCACCTTTTTGCCCATCAATTTCCCTTTGTAAAAATCAATTCCGCCATGCGTAGTCTTCTTAGGTTTACCCATTGCCTCTAGAAGAATGGCGATTTCCTGATCCATAGCACCCACTAAAGCTATTCGCTGTGCATGAAGCGTCTGAACAAAGAACAAACAGAAGAAAAGCAACAAGTATTTGTGTTTCATTGCCAAAGGAAGAATAAAGATAAAATGGAAATTAGGATCAATAATGGGTGAAGTTCTTTGGCTTTGCCACTCAGCAGTCTAAGAATAGTCCAGCTGACAAAGCCGAATGATATACCCGTAGAAAGGCTAAAGGTAAATGGCATAAGTACCAAAGTAAGGAAACAAGGAATGGCTACATCCGGACTTTTCCAGTCCACATGTGTCACCGGAATGATCATAAAAGAGCCCACAAGTACCGTTGCAATAGAAGTAGCAATGGCTGGAATCACTGATAGCAAGGGGGAAATAAACATAAAAGGAAGAAACAGCAATCCAGCCGTCACAGCTGTAGTACCTGTCCTGCCTCCAGCTTCTATTCCTACTGCTGATTCAATAAAAGCTGTACCCGAACTGCTCCCGACCAATCCCGCAAACAATGTTGCAGAAGCATCAGTCAAAAGAGATTTCCGCATGTTTTTTGGACTGCCATCGGGATCTTTAAGACCAGAGGCCTCTGCGAGACCCACAAAGGTGGAAATGCCATCAAACAAAATGGTGAAAGTGAACACGAAAATCACCGAGAGATACCCATAGCGCAAGGCTCCTAAAATATCAGCTTTAAATAAAAGGCTAAAATCAGGCATGGCAAACAAACCTGAATAATTGACGATTGTAGACAATCCGGCATTGTATGCTGCAGCATCACCCCACCATCTGCCTATCGGCCAGGCCAAAAGGGTGGTAAATAAGATCCCGATGATGATGGCACCCGAAACTTTTCTGATGACCAATGCTCCCGTAACCATCAACCCTGCTAAAAAGGTAAGCGTAACAGGATCTTTAAAAGAGGCCATACCCACCAAGGCATCTGGATTCCCTATGATAAAATGCGCATTCTGAAAACCGATAAAACAGATAAACAAGCCTATCCCAGCAGCAACAGCATGCCGCAAGGCAACAGGGATTGCTGCAATGATTTTTTCACGGATACTGAAGAAAGACAGCAACAGAAAAATCACCCCAGACCAAAACACTGCCCCCAATGCTTCTTCATAGCTCAGCCCAAAACCTTTGACAGCAGTAAAAGCAAAGAAGGCATTGATACCCATCCCAGGAGCTACCACAATTGGATTTTTGGCATACAAGCCCATCATCAAGCTTCCAAAAACCGATACCAGTACCGTAGCTGTCAATACTGCTGAAAAAGGCATCCCTGCTGCTGAAAGAATAGCAGGATTGACAACAATTATGTAAAAAGCCGCCAAAAAGGTACTGATGCCAGCCAGGATTTCGGTTCTAAGATGTGGGGAAAGTGATTTCATGTCTGCTTTTGAACCGGCAAATTAATGTGGGTAATCCTGAATTCCTAAGAAAAACAGGAGCATGGGAAAGTGATGTTTCGGAATATAAGCATCCCCCTGAACAGCAGACACAGCGGAATGAAGTGAAATCTGGCTACCCTATGATTACGCAGAGAACTTTTGTAAATATATTCAAGCTCTTCCAGGCTGAAAATCAAGAGCTGCCAGTTTAGGGTTTTTCAAACTCAACAATATATTCGCTCATGTACTTACCCAAATCTGAATATTTGAAGAAGAGCCTGGCTTTTTTTCCCAACTTCAAACTGGTATGCTTGGCAGCAATATCCTCAGGGGTATTGAGCGGCTGTAAACTGGGGTACCACAAAACATGCCCCGGCTTTTCCACAAGAAGTTGGGGCTTAGTCCATGCCTGGGAATTGGCCCCTGTACCTAGGTCACGATAGGGATTGAAAGAAATGTACAACTTATCCCCTATCCAAGATTGCCCCTCCACTTTTCCCATTAGCATCACCCAGCAGTTGAGGTACGTGTTCCAGCTCACTGAGGGACCCCAGTGAAAACCTCCTTTAGGTGAGGAGGCAGGTCCACCTCCGGCCTCAATGGGAACCTGAAGACTTTGGATTGGACTTCCTATTCCATCCCATGCAGCCTTAAATGCCGTCCCATCCCAGCGCTCTGCTTTACCTTGCGGACTATCTAAGGCATCAATCCTGATTCTTGCTACACTGATACATTGGCCACTCCATTCCTTCAATGGGTCATAGCTCTCAGGAGTATATACATCCGGATAGCCATATTCACCATAAAACAGATACAAATAACCATCAACAGCTACTGCCGATGGGTCTCCTACCCCACCTGCAAAAGTCTTGGAAATGTTGTGGGTATTGAGGATCATTCTGGGCTGCTTGTCTTCAAGAAAAAGGCCTCTGTTGTCCCAAGACCAACCCCCATCTGTGGATTTCATCACTCCAATGCGGGGAACTGCTGCAGGTGTAATCCTTTCGGTAAGACCCAATGGCCAATCCTTGTCCTTATACCCTTCTCCAGTGCTTGGATTGTAAGGCAAAGTCTCGGGGTAATTTTCATTGTGGTAAATGGCATATAAGGTCTTACCTGAAGGGTCCCTTTCGTCTTGATAAACCGTCTCAAACCAAACTGCACCGTGAAGTCCTTCTTCGCCCACGGGTGCATTTTTGGGCAATCTAGGTGCTATATATTGATCTGCCGGCGTACTGAAAACAGCATCAGCATTGCTACCAGAAGCAAATTTCAAATCTTCAGCAAACCCCCAAACAGGATCTTCCCCATATTTGCCAGGAAAAATCCTCAGGGTATCCCCAATCCATGCTTCAGCCATATTGCAATCCACAAAATTGTTGAAATGGAATGTATCTGTTGGAATTAACCTATAAGTAGGGACTTCAAAGACGTCGATTAAGTCCAGTCCCGAATGTTTAGGCCCGGGATTGCACGAACCCAGCAAAATCAAAGCAATGGCTAGCAGGAAAACAGCATCGATTTTCTTCATATATCAGGTTGTGGTGGGTAATTTTCAGGAAGTTAAAGCAAAATCAGCTAAAGAAAAACAAGCTCCACTAGATTAAATATGGGTAGATAAAGCTTCTTTTAAAATGTCAGAATACACAGTTCTTAACTCCATTGCTGGTGAACTGGATTTCAGGGATTAAAAGCTATCCGAAACTGATCTTTTTCAATAGCTTGGTGGTAAGGTCATCGGAATAGCTCCTTTTTCCAATAAAGACATCTGTCAATCCTTCACAGATCCTCTGTCCTTCTCTTTTTAGGATGAGGTTACGAAGAAATTTTTGTTTGTAAAAAAAAGAAGCTGCTATTCCGAATAAACGCAGTTCCGGTAATAGATTCTGGGAAAGGGTCTGATGATAAGCCTTAGCTACTTTTTCAGGATTTTCAAAATGAGCAGCTACTGTTCTGCCGGCCAATTTGCCTGAAAGTAGCGCATTGGAAATCCCCTCAGCAGTAAGTGGATCTGCAAAACCTGCGGCATCCCCTGCCAAAAGCACCCTGTTTTTCTCATACCCACCATCTCTTCCTCCAGTAGGCACCTGAAATCCATGTGCTGACTCCTGAAGCACAATAGATATCCCAAGTTTCTGAAGATAAGCTTTATAATATTCTCTTAGGTTAATCTTTGTCTTTTCATAAGTGATGACACCAATTGAAAGATGGTTTTTTTTGGGAAAACACCATGCATAACCTTGGGGAACAGCGTCTACATCAAATCTGGATTCTCCAGAGAGCCTCTTGTAATCATCCTCCCCTACAGCTACTTCAAACTCCAATGCAGGCATCATCCTTCTGGAATCGGCAAATCCAGCCATCTTGGCTGTAAGACTTAAAGCCCCGTCTGCTGCAATGATATACTTTGCTTGCAATAGGCCTTGGGAGGTATGTAATAATATATTCTCCGCGAATTCAAGCTGCTTTAACGTATGGTTTTCCAGAAGGACCGCCCCTACATTCATGGCTTTTTGAACCAAAAAATAATCAAAGTCCTCACGCATGACCATGCTGATAATAGGGCAATCCCTTTTTGACAACAAAGGCGAATCTGTACCTTCAAAATAAATGGCTACCTCATGATATTGTTTTTCAACAATGGCACTGATGTCAAATGGAAGTTGTTGCCTTCCTCTCCATACAAGGCCACCACCACAGGTTTTGTACCTAGGCAAAGTCTCTTTTTCCAACACAGCTACCTTATAACCTTTGGAGGCCAATTCATAGGCCGCCATTCCGCCAGCAGGTCCTGTACCTACAATGACAACATCGAATACAAACATTTTACAATCAGGTGAGATTAGCGGTGTTAAACTTAGCAGTTTTGCTTAAATTTTTATCTATAGGATCAAAAGGTTATTTCAATAACTCATCATGAGGAATAACCTCTTGTAACTCGAGTTAAGAAATCTGTTGGAAAATTGGTAATTTCCCAATCCAACCCAATACAGATGAACGTTTTCAAGAAGCTTATTTGGTTTTACAGTATAGGAATAGCCTCAATTGCCTGTAGCAATCCCCAAGATTTAACCGAAGAACACCGGCGGCCAAACATCGTGTTCATCATGTCTGATGACCATGCCTACCAAGCCATTTCCGCTTATAGCAATCACCTCATCGAGACGCCAAACATTGACAGGATTGCCAAGATGGGCATGCTGTTTACCAATGCCACTGTCACCAACTCCATCTGCGCACCGAGCCGTGCCACTATCCTCACCGGGAAACACAGCCATATCAATGGCAAGGTGGACAACGACTTTCCCTTTGACACAACGAATGTGACCTTTCCGCAGCTTTTTCAGGAAGCTGGTTACCAAACTGCCATGTTCGGAAAGTTGCATTTCGGCAACAACCCAAAGGGCTTTGACCAATTCAAGATCCTTCCCGGACAAGGCGCCTATTACAACCCGGACTTCATCACCAAAAACGAAGGCAACATCCAAGTAGAGGGCTATGTCACAGACATCATTACAGACATGACTTTGGACTGGCTGCAAAACGAAAGAAAAGCCGATCAGCCGTTTTTGCTCTTTTACCTGCACAAAGCCCCTCACCGGGAATGGCTGCCGGCCGAGCGGCACATTGCGGACTATACCCAGCGGGAATTTCCCGAGCCTGCCACTCTTTTTGACGATTATTCAGGCAGGGGCAGAGCCGCCAAAGAAGCGGAAATGAACCTCCTGACCCACATGAACTGGGCAGGGGATTCAAAAGTTTATCCGGAAACAATGGATGCACTCGGCATTCCTGATGCTTCCGGATGGGACAAGTCGGCTTTTCAGCGGGAAGTTGGGAGGCTCAATCCAGATCAAAAAGCCAATTGGGATGCAGTCTATAGACCTATCGATGAGCAGTTCAGGAAAAAATTCCCGAAAATGACAGAGAAAGAGAAAATGCAATGGCGCTATCAACGCTACATGCAGGATTACCTCGGCACCATTCAGGCAGTGGACGAAAACGTAGGCAGGGTATTGGACTACCTGGAAGCAAACAACCTGATGGACAACACCATCATTGTCTACACCTCTGATCAGGGCTTTTACCTGGGTGAACACGGCTGGTTTGACAAGCGCTTTGTCTATGATGAAAGTTTCAAAACCCCGCTTTTGGTGGCATGGCCAGGAAAAATCAAAGCCGGCAGCAAGTCGGATGAAATGGTACAGAACCTTGATTTTGCCCAGACATTCCTGGAAGCTGCCGGTATTCCCGCCCCATCCGACATGCAGGGGGAAAGTTTGATCCCGCTGCTGACCGGCAACAGTGAAAAATGGACACGTGAGGCCGTTTATTACCATTATTATGAATACCCCTCTGTGCACATGGTCAAGCGACACTATGCCATAGTGACCAAAGCGTACAAGCTCACTCACTATTATTTTGATACTGATGAATGGGAACTGATTGACCGAATCAAGGACCCCCAAGAACTCAAAAATGCATATGATGATCCAGCCTATGCAAAGATCCAGGCAGAACTCCATCAGCAACTGGATGACCTTCGAAAAAAATATGGTGACAGCAAAGAGCTGTCACAGAAATACCTGGACCGGCACTTGGACCAACTGGCAAAGACAGGACAATTTGGTACAGCCAACCAAGAAATAACCCGAAGCATCCTGGAAAACAGGGTTAAAAGAAGGTTATAAACCCGATCAACCATTGCACTTGAAAATTCAGACCTTATGAAGCGATCATTGCTCAGCCTTTTGGTATTCGCCGGATTACTCAGCTATGGCTGTAAATCCCCAGAGCCAGCACAACCACAACGACCCAACATCATTTTCATCATGTCCGATGACCATGCCTATCAGGCAATATCGGCCTATGACAATTCACTTATAGAAACACCTAATATCGACAGACTGGCCAAAATGGGCATGCTCTTTACCAATGCCAGTGTGACCAATTCCATCTGTGCACCGAGCAGGGCAACGATTTTGACAGGGAAGCATTCCCACCTCAACGGCAAGGTGGACAACCACTTCCATTTTGACACCACCAATGTCACCTTTCCCCAGCTGCTGCAGGAGGCAGGCTATCAGACTGCCATGTTTGGGAAGCTCCACTTCGGGAACAATCCCAAAGGCTTTGACCAGTTCAAGATCCTGCCCGGACAGGGTTCCTACTATAACCCGGATTTCATTACCAAGCATGAGGGCAATATACAGGTGGAGGGATATGTCACCGATATTGTGACCGACATGACCCTGGATTGGCTGGCAAATGAACGCAAAGCAGACCAGCCTTTTATGCTGATGTACCTGCACAAAGCACCGCATCGCTCTTGGCTGATGGCAGAGCGGCACCTTGAGGATTTCACCAACCGGAAGTTCCCGGAGCCAAAGACGCTTTTTGACGACTATGCAGGCAGGGCGGCGGCGGCAGAAGCCGAAATGCGCATCATGGACCATATGGCCTGGGCCGGGGACAACAAAGTTTTCCCGGCTGTGATGGATGAGCTCGGGATTCCTGAGATCGGCTACGACAAGACCCGCTTCCAGTCAGAATACGGCAGGTTGACAGAAAGCCAGAAAGCCGCTTTTGACAGGGCCTATACCCCGATCAATGAAGCTTTCAAAAAAGCCTATCCAAGCATGAGCGATGCCGACAAACTGAGGTGGAAATACCAGCGTTATCTGCAAGATTATCTTGGCACTATACAGGCTGTGGATGAAAATATGGGCAGATTGTTGGATTATCTTGAAGCCAATGGCCTGATGGAAAACACGATAATCGTATACACTTCTGACCAAGGTTTTTATCTGGGTGAACACGGATGGTTTGACAAGCGCTTTGTCTATGATGAGTCATTTAAAACACCCCTGCTGGTCTCATGGCCTCAAAGGATCAAAGCCGGAAGCAGATCGGACGAACTGGTACAGAATCTTGATTTTGCACAGACCTTCCTGGAAGCAGCCGGCGTAAAAGCACCTTCCGATATGCAAGGTGAAAGTCTACTCCCTATCCTTACCGGACAAAATGACAAATGGAACCGGGATGCGGTGTATTACCACTACTATGAATACCCCGCGGAGCACATGGTCAACAGGCATTACGCCATTGTCACCAAAGACTACAAGCTGGTGCACTATTACTTTGTAGAAGACCGATGGGAACTGATCGACAGAAAGAAGGATCCCATGGAGTTGAAAAACGAATACGACAATCCGGCCTACAAACAGATCCGGGAGGAGTTACACCGCAGGTTAACAGACCTGAGGGTAAAATACAAAGACAACTCAGAGCTAAGCCAAAAGTACATTGATGACCTGATGCGGGATGCCTCTGCCGGCAAAGTCTTCGGCGTAAGCCCCGACAAAATCCGCGAAATCCAAAACCGCCGCGCCAAAATCGATCTTGAGAAAAAATAAAAGGCAGATGCCAATAATCTATCTGTGAAAATCTGTGCTAATCTGTGGTGAGTTAATGATTTGCGGTGAATCAACAGCAGATCATTTCTCCCGCTTCTGACGGATAAAACCCTCCAATCTTTCCATGGCTACTTCTAACGCTTGGGGACTGATGCTGCTGATGACCATGCGGAACAGCCCTTTTTTACTATGCCCAAATCCAGCGCCTGGTGTCAACAGTATCTTTGTTTTGTCGAAGATTTCCATCCAAAGTTTTTCCTGCCCTTGATCAGAATCGGCATCAAGTAAACTCGAAAGATCCATCCACACAAATAGACTTCCGTAGGAAGGATTGTAAGGTATATGTAAGGATTTAAGCTTCATGACCACTGTGACATAAGCCTGCGTCAAAGCTTGTTGGGAGGCTTTTATATAGGAAGACATGAATTTTTTGTCTTTTAAAACTTCCTGTATGACCCATTGTGTATAATTCGAAATTGCATGGGATAAGCCGACATTTCTGTAACCTGCCAGAAATTCCATGTTGTATGAATGGGTCATTCCAATTCTAAATCCTGATATGCCCAGATCTTTGGAAAAAGCATACCAAAGGTGCAAATAGGGGCTTTTTCTCCTCGCCATAATCCGCCCAAAAGAAACAAATTGGGCGGGATCAGGATAATCCTCTTGAATGTCAGGATGATTCAGGTCTATTCTAGCCAAGCCGTATATTTCGTTGACAATCAGGTGTACTTCGTTTGTTTCACACCAATCGGCTAAGGTTTCCAACTGGCTTTCACGATAAATCCCTCCTGTAGGATTGTCAGGGCTTGTGAGAATCAACATCCGAAACCTACTTCCTTTAGCTGATATTTCTTGTTTGGCAGCTTCCAATTGATCTAAAGTGAGCGGGATACCGCCTTTTAAATCCTGTATATCATGATGTGTATGCAAATCAAATCTCTGAACCCCTGGAAGCGCTCCTATATCCATGGAATATACAGGATAAGCAGGTGCTGGAATGACTGCAGTATCCCCATAGTCAGCCAAAAGAAAGGCTGTCATTTCAATGGTAGAAGTGGCACCAACCGAAAATGCAATAGTGTCCGCAGGCATATCTTGGCCAAGAAGATGTTCAGACAAGAAAGCCGCTGTTGCTTCCCTAAAAGACGCAACACCAGCAGGATCACCATAACTTGCTGCCCATTCAGGGATAGAGTGACTGCTTGTTACAGCTTCTATTTTTTGGCGTAGCATGTCCCAACAGAGGTGGTTCTCAGCCACATTCATAGTGAAATGGCCTTGGGTATTAGCATCGGGTTCAAAAGGATCTGCCAAAGCCTTCCAATAAAGCTCCAAATCTACCCTTGATGGCTTGATTGCCATGTTTTCACCTCTTTTTGAAAGCTTACTTTTCTTATCCAATAGCATATCCTTTTCTGTTCAGCAATAATGAAGTCCTTCAGTCAGTATCCAAGAGTATGCCATTCCTGATGGCTTAAAAGCCAACCCTTAAGCGACTACTGTTGAAAAAACCCTATTCATTTTTTCCCTCTCCAATTGATGAAAAATTACAAAAAACATTTCCCTATTTAAAATGATGATAAACATCAGAAAAAAAATTGATTTAACATTTGTTTAGATT
>DAIPZN010000109.1:0-14605 GCA_036782195.1 Cyclobacteriaceae bacterium
AAGGTAAAAGCTGAATATCCTTCCTGCCAACCTTCAAAGTTATCAAAGAGGTTCTTTGATTTAATCATTTGGTTTGAAGCTAATTTCATATCTTTAATGAGGTTCGCTAATGAAATTGATGGGTGTAATGAAATTGCTAAGTGTAAATGATTTTCTACACCATTAATCCTATATACATGACACTTTTTGTTTCTCAATATTCCATACAAATAGTTGTAAAGATCATTCCTTCCTCTCTTAGTCAAAGTTGGCTTCCTCAGATAGGTACACCAGACGATATGGTAATGAATTGAAGTATAGGTGCTAGGCATAAACATCAAAATTTTTTAAAGAAATTTATGAATTTTTAATGTTTGTAAACCTAAAATAAACGTTTAAAATCGGATATAATTAAAATAGTATCAGTTCAACTCCTTTCGGAGTTGCGAGATTGGATATCCGCCCTTGTATCCCCGAGTAGCGACTCGGGGAAAATTCCCTTCGAATTCCACTCCTTCCGGAGTTTTTAGATTAACATGGCAGGTTAGTTTGAATCCAAATAATTAATTCTTTGAGAAGAGGTACGATAGGTAAAATTAAAAGTATTCATAAAGGGTAAAGTGCAAATATGATTTCCCAAACATTGATACAGTAAGGCAGGATAAATTTGAAGGTGTTATCGCTTTTCAGAGAAGAGCCCTAAACTTCATCAAAATTGCAAAAACCCTGATAGGGGTTGGAATCCGTGAGGAAATTAGCCCCGAGTGACAACTCGGGATGAAAATAGTTTAGGTATCTCCATTCATCTCCTTTCGGAGTTGTGAGACTGGATATCCAGCTTTCATTACCGAGTTGGCACTCGGTGCAAATAACCTTCGGTTTTTACTCCTTTCGGAGTTTTTGGTTCACAAGGCAGGTTAATTTTAATCCAAATTTTTGATACTTTGAGAAGAGGAACAATAGGTAAAATTATGTACAAAATGGTTCTTCAAATCGCTTATATAGTGAGGCAGGAAAAATTTCTGATGGTGATATAACTTTTCAAAAAAGAGCTATGAACATCACCCAAATAACAAAACCCCGACAGGGGTTATAATCCGTGAGGAAATTAGCCCCGAGTGTCAACTCGGGGTGAAAATAGTCTCGGTGTCTCCATTCAACTCCGGTAGGAGTTGAATTAGATATTCTGTCCATTGTTATTACAAGCACATAAATGGTTTTATGGATATTCAACTCCTTTCGGAGTTGAGAGATTGGATATGCGCCTTGTATCCCCGAGTAGCGACTCGGGGCTATAATCGTGTTATTAAACTCCGGCAGGAGTTAAATGTATAAAGACTGGTGAAAAAATTCCAAGAAATAGTAAAGATGGGGAAGATTCAACTCCTTTCGGAGTTGTGAGACTGGATATCCGCCATTTATCCCCGAGTTGGCACTCGGGGCAAATACCCTTCGGATTTAACTCCTTACGGAGTGCTATAACTAAAAAAATATGGACTAAATACCGCAGAGGTAAATAATTGTTGAAAAGTACTCTCAGAGTGTTTTTTCTAAACCTTTACAGCTAATTTATTAAGATTTTCTACTTACCCTTCTCCACCAACATCCCGGTGACTTCGTTCATGGCTTTGACTTTGTATTCAAAGTCGCCCTTGAGCGTGGCCCTGTAGGCGTTCAGGTTTTCGAGTAGGTCATCGATTTCTTCTGGAAGTACTTCCTCAAAGAGCTCCCTCAGCCGCTTGGCAGCCGTAGGGGATTTGCCATTGGTGCTGATGGCGATCTTGAGATTGCCTTTGGTGACGATACCGCCCAGATAAAAATCGCAAAGCGCAGGGGTGTCGGCAACATTCACCAGGATGAAGCGCTCCTTTGCCTCATCGCGGATCTGTCTGTTGATCTCTGGAAAATTTGTGGCGGCGATCACCAGGTGCTTTCCGCCCAGGTATTTTTCATGGTAGGCATCCTCGATCATCGTCACATGATGAGCAGTCCGTGCCAGTTCCAAAAACTCCGGATTAAAAGCCTTTGCGACCACCGTCACCTGTGCCATTGGACTGCTTTTCAGGAGAAATGACAGTTTTTCCGTGCCCACAAATCCCCCACCTACCAAAAGGATATTCAACTCGTGGACTTTGAGAAAGACGGGATAAAGATGGTTCATGGCAGGGGTAGGTTTATCGATTCAATTTTTGATGCGTACTGCTTCTCTATACACTTCCAACAACAGATGGCTTTCCTTGACCACTTCACCTATGACGATCACAGCAGGTGCACCGATACCGTTTTTATCGGCTTTGGTCACAATATCGCCGATTGTTCCGGCTACGATCTTCTGTTCTCTTGTAGTTCCGTTTTGGATCAGCGCCACAGGAAGCTCATTTTTGTTCTGGGAAATGTAAATATCGGCAATTTCTGAAAGTTTCTGTGTGCCCATCAGCACCACCACAGTGGCGGTGGATTGCGCTGCCAGTGTAAGGTCAGCGGAAAGCTGGCCTTGGCTGGTGGTGCCCGTGATTACCCAGAAGCTTTCCGCTACACCTCTCTTGGTCACCGGAATACCCGCAGCAGCAGGGACTGCCACTGAAGACGTAATACCGGGAATGACTTCTGTGGGGATACCGAAAGCCTGGATGTAATCCAATTCCTCCGCCCCTCTGCCAAAAACAAAGGGATCACCGCCTTTCAGTCTTACCACATGGCCCTGCTTGAGGGCCTGCTCTACGCAAAGCCGGTTTGTTTCTTCCTGCGGGTTCACCGTGCTGCCGTTTCTTTTGCCGACAAAGATCTTGATGGCCTTGTCAGGTGCATGTTTCAGCAATCTGGGATCAATCAGCGCATCGTAGAGTACCACATCGGCCTTGTTGAGCGCAAGAATGCCTTTCAGGGTAATCAGCTCCGGATCGCCAGGGCCTGCGCCGACTAGCGTTACTTTAGGATGTACGTTGTGGTTCATGCGGTTACCTCCTTTTCCCTGTACCTGGCTATGCTTTCCAATACAGCCAATGCCTCCTGGTAATAGCTGTTTGCGAATGCCTCGGTAGGTTCGTTTTGGCTGATCTGTCCCGTGATTTCGGCAAAAGGCTTTCCTAGGTCAATTTTGCCCGATTCGGTAAAGGTTTCATCGAAAAGCGCAATGATGTTGGCATAGGAATTAGTGCTTTTGCTTTCACTGAGCAAAATGGCTTTTGCACCGTTGACCAGACCTGCATAAGTATGGTAAATGGCATCTGACCACCTTTTTCCGCTCAGGCCTTCTTTGGCAAGGTCCAATTTTTCCTGGGCTTCCAGAAGCAGGGTTGCGATCAGGTCTATGACCACCCCGGCACATTCGCCGACGCCGATGGCCACCTGATAGGCTTCTTCATGTCCCCAGTCCACATGGTCTTCAGGGGTAATGTTGTCAGTCTGCGCCAGTCCTTTGAGAATGTCGTAGAAATAAGTCTGCCCCATGCGGTCATAATAGGCCAGGAAAGACTCTTCACCGGCACGGTTGCTTTCAAAATCCTCTATCAATATCTCTAAAGCCTGAGGCCCTCTTTTGCTTGGGATCTTGATCACCTTGTCAGCAAACCTGCCGTTGCCATTGCCCATGTTACCGCCACCCAACAGCACCTGAAGTGCAGGGATCACGGTTTTGCTTACTTTCATGGACATGCCTTGGAACCCGATATGGGCCATGTTGTGCTGTCCACAGGCATTCATGCAGCCCGAAATTTTGATTGTAAGGTCTTGGTTGGACAGGTAGCGGCTGTATTTGGATTGGATCAGTTTTTCCAGTTGATGGGCAATGCCTGTACTGCTGGCTATACCTAAGTTACAGGTATCTGTTCCAGGACAGGCAGTGATATCACCAAATGAATTGTAACCTCCGTCTCCAAGTCCAATAGCCTGTAGTTCTTGATAGAAGAATGGGATCAATTCCGTTTTGACATTGCGGATCAGGATGTTTTGCCTTAGGGTAAACCGGACCTCATCACCTGCATAAGCTTTAACCAAAGCGGCAAGCTTGCGCGCTTGATCTATATAGAAATCCCCCAGATGGACCTTTACACCAATGGAAACATAACCTTCTTGCTTTTGGGGAATCACATTGGTCAGTTTCCACTGTTCGTATGCCAGGGAGACGGGTTCTTCTGTCACGGTTACATCGGGTTGTGGCAACACAAAAGCTGCATCATGGGCAGCGGCATCAATGGGATAGCTTTGGTAGGGCAGGGCCTTTTGTTCCGCCTTGACCAGCTCCAGGAATGCATCGATGCCGATATCGCTGATCAGGAACTTCATCCTTGCTTTAAGTCTTCTTGCCCGCTCGCCATGTCTATCGAAAATACGCAAGACCCCTTCTATGAAAGGGATAAGCTGGTCTGTTTCAATAAATTCAGTGATCGGGTCGGCATGTCGGGGTTGTGAACCTAATCCACCTCCCAGCATGACTTTAAAGCCTCTGATTTCTTCTCCGTTTACGTTTTTGACTTTTGGGATAAAACCAAGGTCGTGGAGATAACTTAAGGCCGTGTCTTCATCGGAAGAAGAAAAGGACATTTTAAATTTTCTGCCCATTTCCTGACAAATAGGATTGCGGAGGAAGTACCTGAATACGGCATCTGCATAAGGTGTGACATCAAAAGGTTCTTTGGGGTCCACACCGGCTGTTTCGGAAGCAGTCACATTCCTGACTGTATTGCCGCAGGCTTCCCTCAAAGTAACATCACTTTTCTCCAATTCCGCCCAAAGTTCCGGGGTACGGTCAAGGCTGACATAATGGATCTGTATGTCCTGACGCGTAGTGATATGCAATCTCCCTGTAGAAAATTCTTCTGAAACATCACATATCCGAAGCAACTGATCGCTTGTAGCCTTTCCATAGGGCAGTTTTATCCGGATCATCTGTACGCCGGGCTGTCTCTGGCCGTATACGCCTCTTGCCAGTCTGAGGCTCCTGAATTTTTCCTCATCTATTTTTCCCTCTCTAAAAAGCCGGATTTTTCTTTCCAGCTCCAGGATGTCTTTCTGGACGATGGGGTTTTCTATTTCTGTTCTAAAGCTTTCCATAATGGTTGCTCCCTTGCGGGTTTGTGGTTAATAGGTTAGATTCTGGAGAATCTTTTTTGTGAGTGCTTATTCAATAAATCCTACCGAAACGGTGTCAAAGGTGCCTTCATCGATCAGGATAAAGCTGCCGTTTGACTTGTTGGTTTTATAAGGATCATAATGGATGGGTTTGCTCAATTTGAATTCCACCTCACCGATGTCATTGAGCTTGAGCTGGGTTGCAGGTTCAGTTCCTGAGAAATCCGTATGGATTCTGGAATTGATGCTTTCTACTTTGGCCAACACCCTGTTTACCCCATGCTGAAGGGTGTATTTATCCCCCACCTTGAGCGGTTTGCTGTTAACTTGGCAAAGCTTCGCTTTCACGGACTTTGCCGAGGCAGGCAGCTCATTTGAGCGTACCAGCATGTCTCCTCTGCTGATGTTGACTTCATCTTCCAATGTCACGGTAATGGAGGCCCCGGGTTGGGCTTCATCATACTCCTGGTCGAAGAAGTGGATGGATTTGATTTTTGTCTGTGTAAGTGAGGGCAGCACCGTAACCTCGTCACCGACACGGAGGCTGGCTCCTTGCAATTTGCCCGAAAAACCACGGAAGTCGTGAAACGCCTCGGTTTTGGGACGCACCACATACTGGACAGCAAAGCGTGCTACGGCTTCTTCGTATAGGTCTTCTGCTTCAAGGACTTCAAGATGGTCCAAGAGCGTATTGCCAACATACCAAGGCATCAGCTCTGAATGTTTGGCAATGTTTTCACCTTTCAATGCAGATATGGGAATAAAGGTAATTTGATCCTCTCTGAAACTGCTTTTATTGGATAAAACTTCAAAATCCTCCTTGATTTTGAGGTATACCTCCTCACTGTAATCCACCAAATCCATCTTGTTGATGGCGACGATCACATGCCCCATCCGCAATAAGTCACTGATAAAGAAGTGGCGGTTGGTCTGTTCAATGACGCCTTTGCGGGCGTCAATTAGAATAATGGCGACTTGTGAAGTGGAGGCACCTGTCACCATGTTTCGGGTGTATTCCACGTGTCCAGGTGTGTCCGCGATAATAAAGTTGGTCTTTTCGGTAGAAAAGTAGATATGGGCCACATCTATGGTAATGCCCTGTTCCCTTTCGGCAACCAATCCGTCAGTGGCAAGGGAAAAATCCAGGTAATCAAAACCGCGTTGACGGCTCGTCCTTTCAATGGCTTCCAACTTGTCTGTTGTTAAGGATTGGGTATCGTATAACAGCCTTCCTATCAAGGTGCTTTTTCCGTCATCAACGGAACCTGCAGTGGCTATTTTTATCAGTTTTCTATTTTCCATTCTTGTCTTGAGATCTGAGTCTTGAGATATGAGATTTGAGTATTGAGATTTGAGTTTGAGTTTTAAGTGAGAATAAAAGAGTATGCCAGCCTTGTATTATTATCTTGGTACTTGGTATACGGTACTAACCATCTCAGTACTTGATACTTCATACCCACTACTCACAACTCACTACTACATCAAAAATACCCCACCTTTTTTCTGTTTTCCATGGCTGCTTCGGAGCGTTTGTCGTCTATTCTGGCCCCTCTTTCTGATATGGTGGAAAGTCTGATTTCCTCCACAACGGCCTCAAGAGTGTCTGCTTCGGAGAGTACAGCTGCCGTACAGGTCATGTCCCCGACTGTCCTGAACCTCACCATTTTTTCCACTACGGTTTCACTGGGATCCCTGTATACGTGCTCGTTGGCAGTCCATACCATTCCATCCCTGAAAAACACCTCGCGCTTGTGGGCAAAGTAGATGGAAGGGATCTTGATGTTTTCGGTTTTGATATATTCCCATACATCCAGTTCGGTCCAGTTGGAAATCGGGAATACCCTTACGTTCTGTCCCTGATGGATTTTGCCGTTGAGCATGTCAAAGAGTTCGGGTCTCTGGTTTTTCTCGTCCCATTGACCAAAATCGTCTCTGACGGAAAACACCCTTTCCTTTGCTCTTGCCTTTTCTTCGTCTCTTCTTGCACCGCCGATGCAGGCGTCAAATTTGAATTCTTCAATGGCATCAAGTAAAGTGGTAGTCTGAAGGGTATTGCGGCTGGCATAGCGCCCCCTTTCCTCAGTGACCTTGCCTTGGTCTATGGAATCCTGCACGTTGCGGACGATCAGTTCCAAGCCCAGCTCTTCGACCAGCTGATCCCGGAATTCTATGGTTTCGGGAAAGTTATGTCCTGTGTCAATGTGCAAAAGCGGGAAAGGGATCCTTGCCGGATAAAATGCTTTTTGGGCCAATCTGACCAAGGTTATGGAATCCTTTCCGCCCGAAAAAAGCAGTACGGGCTTTTCAAACTGGGAGGCAACTTCACGCAGGATGTGAATGGACTCGGCCTCTTTTGGATTTGGTATAAACAGGTTTGACATATCTTTATTCTTGAGATATGAGTCTTGAGATATGAGTAGAGGTCTATATCCATTGTTATCGGATTCTCTCGCTGCTCGCTTCTCGCCTCTCGGTTCTTATGTTTGATATCTACTTCTTAATTCTGGTTTATCTTGCATGCAGCCCACATTCCTTTTTGGACTCTTCCCACCACCACCTTCCGGCTCTTGGGTCTTCTCCCGGTAGGATGGCCCTTGTACAAGGGGCACAGCCGATGCTGATAAAGCCCTTGTCATGAAGCGGGTTGTATGGAATCTGATTTTGCTCGATGTATTCGATCATATTGGTAAAGCTCCAGTCAAGCAAGGGATTGAATTTGATGATATTGTTGGCTTCATCCCATTCAATTTTACGCATGTCGCTGCGGTTGGGGCTTTGCTCGGCACGTAGTCCCGTGACCCATATGCTGTTTCCGGCTAAAGCTCTTTTTAGCGGTTCCACTTTGCGGACATAGCAGCAGTTTTTTCTGTTTTCAATGGAATTGTAAAACCCGTTGATGCCAATATTTTCTACAAGATTTTCTACTGATTCCCTTTCTGGATAATACACTTTAATACGAGTTTTATATTTGCTTTCGGTCCTGTCCAACAGCTCTAGCGTCTCGGGAAAAAGTCTTCCTGTATCCAAAGAAAATATCTGAATGTTGAGGCGGTTAGTAGCTATCATCTGTGTGATGACCTGATCTTCCTGTCCTAGGGAGGTAGAGAATACCACTTTTCCGGGGAAAAGATCAGCCAGTAATGCGAGGCCTTCTACAGGTCCCAGCTGCTCTATTTGGAGACTAAGCTTTAGCAAGTTCTTTTTTAGGTTCATTGGTCGTGGATTTAGTTGCGCCTTCCCATGCTCTTTCGTGTAGGTAATAGAGTGCAATCTTAGTGACGACTTCTATTGAACCTATTGAAACGGCCATGACAAGCTGTCCTGTCACAAAGTAGGAAATAACTATGGTGTCAATGGTGCCTACAATTCTCCAAGAGACGGACTTCAAAAAACTCTTGATATTGGTGTCTTGTCCGTTGCTATTGACAAACCATTTTTTGATGGGTTGATCTAAAATCATGACGCTAAGTTTAAACTCGAAATACAAAAATACATAAAGTCTATAAAAAAAGTAGGGTAAATAGGGATAAATTTTTATAGCTATAAAAAAAGCCCCTTTTTGGAGCTTTGTGATAAGATTTTGAGGTGTATGAAAGTTATTCTTTATCCAGAATATCTGCCAAAGTTTTATTTTCAAGTACGTTGAGCATTTCATCTCGTACTTGTATCATGACTTTATTCAATCCGCAATAAGCCTCGTTTTTGCATTCAACGCATGGTTCGTAGTAGTTGAGGCTGACGCAAGGCAATAGCGCGATGGGACCGTCGAGCAGCCTGATAACTTTAGAAAGCGGTACATCTTTGGGGTCTTTTATGAGGTAGTAGCCCCCGCCTTTACCTTTCTTACTACCTAAAAATCCTGCTTTTTTTAGCTCAAGCAGGATATTTTCCAAAAACTTGTGCGAGATGCCGTATTCCTCGGCAATGTCCTGTATCAAGACAGTCTTCCTGTCTCTGTTTTTGCCGAGGTAGGTCAGGGCATGAAAAGCATACTTGGTTTTTTTGGATAGCATCGTTACAAAAATAGCTTTTTTCCTTAAAAGCTAAAGTTTAGAAACTAATTTGACTCATCTGCACCTTCGATATGCCAACAATCATTGTGTTTAAGGGTTTTCAGATCCTTCTTTTTGTACAGATTTGTTTTGTTCAAATTCTTCTTTTAATCTTTTTTCAACTTTCAAGTCAGTAAAAACAGCTTGTACAAATTGGTCATCTTGGATGAAAAGATTGATTCTCCTTTTACCGTCCATTTTATAATATACTTTACCTTGCAATGGGTGGTTGATCATTTTGAAGTCCTCACCATACACCTGCTTGTATTTGTCCAGGACTTTTTCAAGGAGGTGATCTGACCAATATTGTTTGTTCCATGGTGCCCAAGCTACATAGGCGTATGTTACTGGCATTTCAAAGATTTTTTCATCTACGATGGTCGGGAAAAACCTCATGGTAACTTCGCTGTCAAATTCGTCCTTTATTCTGTGTTCCACACTTGTAGTACCTCCTGGTCCTTGTGTAATAATCTGCCTTTGGTTTAGCTGGGTGCAGAGGTCAAAGAAATCTTTTTGTGGCATGCCAAGATAAAAGCCGAAGAAGAGGCTATCTGTTGGGGCATATCCATCAGAAATACTTCCTATGCCTTTTTTTTCACAAGATGAGAAGGCCAAAAGAAGGAATAGCAATGGGGTGATGGTGAGCAAGGCTTTATTCATAGGTCTAATTTCTGTAAATTAAGCTGATATGGGAAAGGGTTATTTGTAAATTCTTTTTTTACTGTGATTTTAAGGTGCAAAAAAAAAGCAAGCTGAAAAGCTCAGCCTGCCTTTAAAGTATATACAAACCCTAATTAATTATATCCTGGATTTTGTTTCAACTTTGGATTAGCCAAAAGTTGAGGTGCCGGAATTGGGAACAATTCAAGGTAACTACCTGGGTTATGTACCCTTTTTGGTCTGTTCATGCCTTGATAAGGCCACCAAGCTGCACCATATTTTTTGAATCTGATCAAGTCTTGTCTTCTAGTCATTTCCACATACATCTCTCTTCCTCTTTCTTCAAGGAGGTTTTCATCAGTCAATGTTGTGAAAGGAGTCAGGTTTCCTGCCCTAGCTCGGATTTGATTGACTAGAGTCAGTGCCTGAGTAGTTTGCCCTAATCTGAATCTGGCTTCTGCCAGTGAAAGTATGACGTCTGACAATCTAAAGATGACAAAGTCATTACTCATGTTATTGGTTCCGCCTCGTTCAAATTCATATTTGGCTATTCTTGCTCCTGCTTGTCTCAGCCCTTGTGGCCAGATTTCGTTGATATATGGCATAAAAGTGATTGGGGGACCATTAGGGTCTCCGTTTCTACCTGTTGCATCAAATACTTCCACACCAGCATCCAATAGTGGAGATCCATCAGACCTAAATTGTGGCCCTACAAGGAAATTACTTAATCGCCCATCTCTTGTACCAGTGCTTTGCTCTAAAGCTAGACCTTTCCATACAGGTCCTTGTACCCCAGGATTTTTAACAGGATCAATGTAAGAATTGTAAAATTCTTCCACAGTTTGATACCCGTTCCATGGTTGTTGCGTAAGGTTGAAAGTTGCTTGACTGTTGATGTGCAAAGTCATCATTACCCAGTTGAAGCCTCCAGCAAATACCTTATCGTAAGGATAAACAAGGATGTTTTCTGTAGATCCTGAATTATTGACAAGGAAATTGTCTCTGTATGAAGGCATCAATGAGTACGGGCCTGAATTGATAATCTCTTCTGCATCTGCAGCTGCTAGGGCCCATTGTGCAGTTCCAGTGTATACTTCAGCATTTAAATATAGCTTCATACGAATCATCAATGCAGACCATTTTGTCATTCTGCCATAAGTAGCGCCAGATTTGGCTGTGGGCAATAAGGGGATAATCTCATTTAACTCAGCTAAAATGAAATTATAGATTTCGCGCCTATTTTTGGTGTCAGGTGCTTCAGTTGAAGTAAAACTGGTTACCAAAGGAATGTTTCCAAAAGCATCCATTGCCCAGTAATAGTACAGAGCTCTAAGCGCCCTCAATTCTGCGATAAACGCGGGGGAATTAGGGTTGTCCAACTTTTCAAATGAGAAAATGAGTCGGTTGCAGGTATTGATGCCTCCAAAAAGGAAATTCCAAGCATTCTGAAAGAAAGGGTTGTCAGGTAGGAACTCATGCTGATGGAGCTGAAGAAGTACCCCGCCATCAAACCAGTCACCACCTTTGGTGGCGATAACTATTTCATCTGAAGCCAGTTCGTTAATAGACCACAATCCTGAGTGGTTACCTAAGCCTCCTAATGAGCTATAAGCTTGTCCTAATGCAGAAATAAATTCTTCATCTGTTTTGAAGAAATTTTCTGCTGTGATTGTACTGAATACTTCTTCTTCCAAATTCACACATGAAGAAGAAAAGTAACTGATTCCCAGGCCAATCAAGAAGTATCGGATATTGATAAATTTTTTCATAAGATCTTTTTCTTTTAGCTTAGAAACTTACGTTAAGTCCAAGGGTCGTAATTGTTGTAGTGAAGTAGGTAGCCCTTCTTTCAATACCTGGAGCTAGTGGGTCGTTTCCGCTTTCCACATCCACATATCGGACTTCAGGATCTACTCCTGTATAGCCTGTAAACATGAATGGATTTTGAACTGACAAGAAAGTTCTAACTCTTGACACAGCTTTTCCTGTTCCAATTTTGAAATTATAACCGATGGTAGCATTGTCAAGCACCATAAAGTCAGCTTTTTCTACGTGACTGCTGTTGTATTCAGCCTTGTTGATTCTTGGGTCAAAGTACTTGGTGTTGACAATGTTGTAGTTTTGAACAGTTGTACCTTCCGTATTTTCGTAGAATCCTCGATAGCTATTGATCAAATAGTGGCCTACAGATCCTCTGAAGAAGAAGTTGAGGTCAAAGTTCTTGTAGGAGAAGCTATTGTTGACACCGAAATTGAACGTAGGGTAAGCTGTTCCCAGTTGCGTTCTATCTTCATTACAGTTACAATAACCACCACTTCCGTTCAAGTCTTTCATTCTAGGACTTCCGTTTTCATTAACTCCGTCAAATACAGGTCCCCAGATTTGGCCCAAAGGACCATTCTCTTGGATCCTGATCAATTGGGTTAGGTTCTGACCTGGTGAGCCAAAGTTTGAACGGTAATTCACTTCTCCAAAGCTCAAATCTCCTGAAGATAGGCTTCTGAGGTTCGTTCTCAATGTTGAGAAATTGACGCCAGTAGACCAACGGAAATTAGATTTTTGCATTACCAGATAATTGACCATTACTTCTAAACCTGAGTTCAACATTTCACCGATGTTTAGCTGGGTTGTTGGAAACAAGTTTGGTGGAACTGGAACATTAATCGGTAATATCATTCCAGTTGTAACTCTGGTATAGTAGTCAATTGATCCATCAAGTCTGTTGTTCAAGATAACGAAGTCCAAACCTCCATTGATTTCATCTTTTGTTTCCCAAGCTAGGTCAGGGTTAGGGTTGGAAGTTGGGCCATAAGAAGGTACGAATTGTCCGTTATAGAAGAAGTTACCTTGACGGCCAAATCTTAATAATGAAAGATATGATTCACCAGGTTGCGTGCCTGTTCTACCGTAACTTGCTCTGACTTTCATCGCGCTAACGCCAGGCATACTCACCAAGTTGGCTATGTTCACACCGGCACTGATTGCAGGAAAGAGACCCCATTTGTTGTTAGCCCCAAATCTTGACGATCCTTCATATCTTGCACTTAAGGACAAGAGATAGGTGTCTTCAAGATTGAAGTTTGCTCTACCGAAGAAAGCAACCAATCTATTGTTATTTGCAAAACTAGAAACAGTCGCCAATCCATTGGCAAAATCCAATGCAGCTCCTATATTATTGTATGTGAAAGCATCAGTTAAGAAATTTCCTGCCTGTGTATAGTTGCCTTGGTTAAAGAACTCCTGATAAGAGTAACCACCCAAAAGAGCTAGGTTAACTTTGCCAACATTTTGATCATAATTGACAGTTGCTTCGAACAGGTCATTTAATCTTTCTCTGTTTTCTATAGTTGCTAGACCTTGTCTTCCAAAACCTCCACCGAATTTGGCTGTCTTTGGAGAATATTGACCTCTCCAGTCAGTTTCTCTTTGGCTTGCATAGAATACTGCAGCCCGGAAGTTGTCTGTGAAGCTGTATTCACCTCTAATACTAGCGAGTAAGCGATTTTCCCTTCTGTCGTCGATGTTTTGTTCGGCAATTGATACCGGGTTGAACCAGTCAAAAATATCTCGTTCTCTATATCCTCCAAATTGTACATCCTGAGGTAAATCACTTCTCACAGGAGTCGTTGGATTGGTAATAATTGCATACCTAAATGAATTTTCCTGTCCAAATCTTCTATCCACATTGGTATTGGACAAGTTGAAAGTAAATAAGGCCTTGTTTTTTAAGGCTCTTTGGCTCAAGTTCAATCTGGCATTCAGTTGATTAAAACCGGAATTGATACCTACACCTTCTGTATTCCTAGAGTTGATTGAAGCCCTGTAAGTAGTGGAGGGTGTGCCACCTGCCAAGGAAAGGTTGTGGACATGGCTAAATCCTTGTCTTGTTACTTCCTCAAGCCAGTTAGTTTTTGCACCTAGATTAACTGCATTTGGAATTTTAAGGTATTCTTCGGCAGTCATAACCTTAATTGTTCTTGCTACATTTTCAGCAGCCACACTACCGTTATATTCTACTATTGTTTTACCACTTCTCCCTGATTTGGTTGTGACGAGTATCACACCTGCAGAGCCCCTTGTGCCATAGATGGCGGCAGCAGAACCGTCTTTCAGAACATCCATAGACTCAATGTCATTTGGATCTACAGTACTCAAAGAACCTCCTATGACCCCATCGATTACTATGAGTGGTTCTGCATTTTCTCCGATAGAGGAGATACCTCTCAAACGTACATTGAATCCTGAGTTTGGATTACCCCCTGGTCTGGCTATATTAAGACCAGCTACTTTTCCTTGTAGCAATTGTCTAGGATCATTAACAGTTCCCTGGTTGAATCCTTCGGACTTGACACTTGTGACCGCACTTGTGATTTCTTTCCTTTCCTGCGTACCATAGCCGACCACTATAATTTCATTTAGTGCCTGAACGGAAGGAGATAAGCCGATATTTACCACTGATCGGTTGCCTACAATTACTTCCTGTGTTTCAAATCCGATAAATGAAAACACCAATACATCTTCTGCACTGGCAGAAATTGTAAAAGAACCATCTAGGTCCGTAACTGTACCACGGGTGGTACCTTTGACTAAAACACTGGCTCCAGGGATTCCTTCACCTGAGCCTGCTTCAGTCACTTTTCCTGTAATCTGTCCTTGTTGACCATAGGCAAGTGAACCTGCAAACAGCATCAAAAAGGAAAGCAACAGGTAAGCAAAACGCTGTTGTTTTTTCATAGGGTTATGAGGGGTTTAATTGTTTTTTATAATCACCTTATTGGTAAGGTCAGTAAGATTGGGTAATCAGTCTTCGTATGAATAAAAGTCTTGAAAACACTTATTATACA
>DAIPZN010000110.1:0-14598 GCA_036782195.1 Cyclobacteriaceae bacterium
CAATACAATTACTGTTAAATTATAATTATGGAAGATGCTAATATCATGATCATTTTGGGAGCAGCCTTTGCAGGTCTGATCCTTATCTTTATTTTTCTTTATTTCGTTCCAGTCAATCTCTGGATCACAGCCATATTCTCCAATGTAAGGGTAGGGATCGGTGAGTTGATAGGGATGAGGATCCGAAAAGTTCCACCAGGAATCATTGTCAATTCTTTAATTACGGCAACTAAAGCCGGACTTGATCTGACTACAAATGACTTAGAGACGCATTATTTGGCCGGTGGAAATGTCCCTAATGTGATCCGGGCCCTAATTTCTGCTGACAAAGCGAATATTACGCTCAGTTTTAAACAGGCAACAGCCATCGATTTGGCTGGGAGGGATGTTTTCGAGGCGGTTCAAATCTCCGTTAATCCCAAGGTAATCAACACCCCAAATGTGGCTGCTGTAGCTGCTGATGGCATCCAATTGATCGCCAAGGCAAGAGTTACGGTACGTGCCAACATCGCTCAGCTTGTCGGCGGTGCAGGTGAAGAAACCATTTTGGCTCGGGTAGGAGAGGGCATAGTAACTTCTATCGGTTCATCCCTTAACCATAAAAGCGTGCTTGAAAACCCAGACAGAATTTCGAAGTTGGTTTTAGAAAGAGGGCTTGATGCAGGTACTGCGTTTGAGATCCTTTCCATTGATATTGCGGATATCGATGTGGGAACAAACATTGGAGCCAAACTCCAAATCGATCAGGCCTCAGCAGATCTTAAAGTTGCTGAAGCAAAAGCGGAGGAAAGAAGGGCAATGGCAGTTGCATTGGAGCAAGAAATGAAAGCCAAAGCGGTAGAAATGAGAGCAAATGTAATTGCTGCAGAGGCAGAAGTTCCTATCGCACTTGCTGAAGCATTTAGAAGTGGCAGATTAGGTGTAATGGATTATTACAAAATGGAAAACATCAAATCAGATACTGAAATGCGTTCTTCTATAGCTGGAACTGATAGCTCAAGTGGGGATAGTGGAAAAGGCAAACTTGGGGATAAAAAGTAAGTTAGAAACAAGGAAAAAGGGCTAATCCAAACTGAATTAGCCCTTTTTTATGGGGTTGCAGGTTTCTTCTTTTTGGATGTTGATTTTTCTCCTGCCTCCAACCGCCTGAATTGATAATTGTCTTCAGCTAGAATCTGCTTACTTCCACTGTCAAATAGGATGTTTTTATAATACAAGGGGAGTAAATAGTTGCCTTGTTCATCAATGAGTCCATATTTTGAATCGAGTCTGACCAGTATTCTATTGCTGTCTTCTCTTCTCAACTCATCATAGATAGGCAATAAGATTTCTTTTCCTTCCGGAGATACTAAACCATACTTCCCATTTTCCTCTGTGTAAAAGAATCCATCTGGACCAAAGGTGATCCTTCCATAGGCAGCGGCTAAGAGCGGCTGATTCTGTTTGTCAATGATTTGTTGTTTGCCATTTTTTGTGACGATGGAGAGGCCGTTTTTAAAGTCCGAAACGCCTTCATATTGTGGATCAATGAGCACACCTTGGCTAGATACAAATCCCCAACTGCTACCAATCCTTACTGCGGCTTGGCCTTCGTTGAACTTTCTGACCTCATCAAAATTGTTTTTGATTACCCAAGAGCCTGCTTTATCTATAAATCCGTATTTGCCTGATTTTAGCGCTCCAAATAGCTGCTCTTTTCCTGGCAAAATTTTCTCCACATCCGCTACAGGGTTGACTTCCCATCCTTTAGGACCCAAGAGACCTATTTTTTTGTCCCTCATGAATATGTTGTAGTGTTTTTCATTGACGGAAACTACTCTTTCCATGCCGGTTTGGTCAAGCAATATCCCGTCATTTTTCATCACTCTCCGGAGTTTACCATGGATATATTCCAGTATCATGTCTCCCTCAAGCGAAATTCTGTGATAGGACACATATCTAATATCTGCTTTTTCTTCTTTAGCCCTAATTAACATATACTGGTTGCCATCAAATGCATAGAAATATTCATCTTCAATGTGTTGCAATTGTTCTATGATGGTATCTAAAATCATTTCACCATCCCTATTTACAAGGCCGAATCCAGAGGGTTCCAGGACTAAAAGAAAATCATTTCCGGCTGAACGGATGTCTTGAAATCTTTTTTCAGGCGTAGGTGAAAGTGGTAAAAGATAAGAGTCCTCTATTTTTGCAATGATCTGCCCATTTGGAGCAAAAAAGGCTTTGTCAAATTCTCCAAGAAGTTTGGTGTCTCTTGTCAAACGATCATAAAGCCAATACCTAGATTCTTTTCTGGCGAGAACTTTTGTATAGGAAGTTTGGATTTCCTCATAATCCATTTCAAATATTGCCTCCCCATATTCATGATAAGCCCCTTTTCCTTTGGGTCCATTGACGATTAACCAAGGCTCCGCATAGGTATGTAAAGATTCTGCCTTGAGGTTGTAAAATGGTTTGTATTCTTTGCTCAATAACTTGATCTCGTTATTGGTAGAGCTGATTCTGACAGCATCCCCCAAAATGCTGATTTGATCGTATTCTATTCTTGATTTCAGTTTTAAATTCTGATCAAAAACTTCGTAGGTTTGGGCGAGTGTGCTTGTGGTGATTGGGAATAGCATTCCCGCAAGCAGTAAATTGATTAGACGATTCATAACTCCTTAATGTGGAGTTAAAATACGTATAATAGAACCGTTTTTAAAAGGAAAATTTAGGGTCAGGCAAAATAAAAAAACTGACCGTAATTTTATTTGTTTTCGTTCACCTTCTCCAAGTCAAAGAGATTGGAAAGAATCTCAATCATCCCGTCTGCCTCGTCTCTTTGGCAGGCAGCACGAAGCTGAACTACAGGTACTTTAAGGATTTTTTGCATCATGCTCTTGGTAATCTTATCAATCATTGCTACTTGATCCTGATCTGCGTTTTTAAGAAAACGCTCCATTTCTTCAAGCCTGATTTGTTCCAAGGCATTCTTCAACTTATTGATGGTTGGGGAAACCATCATTTCTTTCTTCCAATTGTAAAATTCATCAATGCTTTCTGAGATGATCTTTTCTACTTGAGGGATTGAAGCAAGCCTTCGTTCCAAAGTTTCTGAAGCCTTACTTCTGATATTGTCAACATTGTAGAGCAATGCACCAGGTACATCTTCAATAGTAGTCTCTATGCTACGGGGTACAGAAAGGTCAACAAAAAGCTTATAACTTTGGATGTCCATTGCTTTCACCAATTCTTTAGTGATGAAAGGTTCAGATTTCATAATTGAGCAGACTACTACATCTGCATCTTTCATGGCATCGATACATTGGTCGAAGGGAATAGATTCAAAACCTAGTTCAGAAGCTAATTCCTGTGCCTTTTGAAAAGTCCTGTTAGTAATGGTGACTTTGGCGTCAGGAATATGGACCATGTTTTTGGCTACATCTTCTCCTATCTCACCTACGCCGATCAACAATACTCTTGGTTGATATGTGTTGCTCGTAAGTTCACCGATTAGTTCTACAGCAGCATAAGAGACCGAAGCAGCCCCATCTCTAAATGCAGTCTCCTGAACCACTCTTTTGTTGGTGAAAAATACAGTATGCATCAATCTATGGAGAAATGGCCCAGCCAAGTCCAAATCGGCACTGGCCTGATATGCTCTCTTTACCTGATTGGCAATCTGCATGTCTCCAACAACTTGTGCTTCAAGACCCATTGAAACCTTAAAAAGGTGTTCGATAGCATCCCGGTCATTCGTGAATATTCTGAAGTATTCCATGTAATCCACCACATTGGTCAGACCCTTTTCCAGCCCTATCAGCTTGATAATCTCAGCACTAAGATCAAGTTCATGGGCATAATAAACTTCAGTTCTGTTGCATGTAGAAAGAATCAACGTGTCAGTAACGCTGAAAAAATCCTTCAATTTTAACAATAAGGAATGGATAGCACCTTCGTCCAAAGCGATTACTTCCCTGATTTCGACAGGGGCACTTTTGTGAGAGAGACTTATTGCTTTAAATGAATTCTGCATGGATGGAAACATTCACTTGCAAATTTAACTCAGAATTGGGTTCAAATAAACTTTTTAATGACCTGCTATTTAATTTATATTCGATCTAAATAATTCAATATTGGTGCATCTCATTCGTGGCGCAATATCCGAAATATTGCGTTGATGATCCAATTGTATTAAATTATGACTCATAGATCCAATCTATCTCCTATTATGATGGTTTAGCTATGATGAAAAAATGGAATTACTTCTTCCAAAGCTACTTTGGTTTTTCTAATCGGGAGTCAAGAGGCTTCTTGTTGGTGCTGCCGGTTCTATTGTTACTTTTTCTTATACCTAAGACTGTGTCTTTTTTCCAGCAAAAGCGGCATCAAGCAATTTATCAGAATTATTTATCCCAAGTGGATAGTCTTATTCAAGCTGGCTGGGAGCCATTGCAGGTGAATATCGTAGAAAATGGAAAAGATCAAGACACAACAAAAGCAATAACAACAGCAAGGCCCAGATCCGTAGTAGGTCTGCGTAAGATCAATTTCAGTGAGGCAGATTCCGTGGAATTACAGGTTGTTCCGGGTATTGGTCAGACGCTTGCTGGCAGAATCGTTAAATTCCGGGAAAATATTGGGGGTCTCTATTCCAAAGAACAACTTCTAGATGTATATGGAATGAAAGAAGAAACAGTAGAAAAGATCTTTGATTTCTTTGAATTTCGGCCTGGGATACATACCAAACTTGCCATCAATGAGCTTGATGTGAATTCACTTGCCAAACATCCCTATATCAATTACGGGGCTGCAAAAGTTATAGTGGCCTATAGGGAACAACACGGTCCCTATAGGTCGGCTGAAGACTTATTGCGGATAAAAATTTTTACCCAGGATTGGCTTGATCGCATCATTCCATATCTCGACCTTGGGGAAAAAGATCAATAAACTTTTGTCCCGCCAATATAAGTCCCTAATATTTTTATGGATCTTAGTTCATTCTCTGGTGAAGTCATGATGTCTTGTTCCAAGATCACAAAGTCTGCAAGTTTTCCAGTTTCAATGCTTCCTTTCAGCTCTTCTTCAAAATTTGCAAACGCTGCCCAAATGGTCATTCCTTTAAGTGCATGTTCCCTTGAAATTTTATTTTCTGGCTGAAAACCATCATCAGGCCAGTTTTTGGCATCCTTTCTTACCACAGCAGAATGGAAGCCATACAATGGATTAATATGTTCTACTGGGAAGTCACTACCTAGTGCAATGATGCCATTTTGATCCAAAAGATCTTTGTAAGCATAGGCAGTTTTGATCCTAAATGGTCCTAATCGCTGACCAGCCCAATACATATCAGAGGTGGCGTGTGTGGGCTGAACAGATGGGATTACGGAATATGCAGCAAACTTTGGCATGTCTTCTTGTGCGACTACTTGAGCATGTTCAATTCTCCATCTCAGGTCATTTTTTCCTCTGAGGTGTTTTGCATAAATATCCAACAAAGCTCTGTTGGCCGAGTCACCAATACAATGTGTATTCATCTGGAATCCATTGGCCAGCATCAAACTTGCCAACTCATCAAATTCAATGGGGTCACGAAGTAAAAAGCCATAGTTGTGCGCTTGATCATGGTAGGGCTTTAATAGTGCAGCACCTCTAGAGCCCAAAGCCCCATCCCCATAAATTTTAAAACTTCTTACAGTAAGGTAATCCGTTTGGAAGGGACCTTTCTTAAAGTAGTGATCCATATTTTCCTGGGTTGGATTCACCATGGCATATACCCGCATTTGTAAAGAGCCCGATTGATGCATTTCTTCAATGAGCTCAATGATGGCTTTGTCCAATCCGGCGTCGACTACTGAAGTCAATCCTACTGCAAAACACTCCAGTTGGGCAGCGATAAGCGCCTGTTTGGATTCGTCCTCACTTGGATCGGGAACTTTCGAAGAGACCAATCCTATTGCATTGTCAATAAGTACTCCAGTTGGTTCATTTTTTTCCAATATCACCTTACCACCTGTCATGGAAGTTTTAGCTGTAATCCCACCTAAGTCTAGAGCCACTTTGTTGGCTAATGCAGCGTGACCATCTATTCTGGTCAGCAAAACAGGTTTGTCTGGGAAAATTGAATCTAACTTGGCACGGGTAGGGAATTCCTTGGTTTCCCAAAGGTTCTGGTCCCAACCTCTTCCAAGTATCCATTGCACATCTGGATTCTGCTGGGCATGTGTGACTACCCTTTCAATCAATTCATCTTCGGATTCGGCGCCAAGTAAATCTGCTACTTTCAGGCCTAAACCATAGCGATAGAAATGGGCATGCGCATCTATGAAACCTGGGAAAATAGCCTTGCCTTCTGCATCAACAACTTCGCTGGATTCGTAGGAGGACAGTATGGATTGGTTGCTCCCAATAGCGACAAACCTGTTGTCTTTTATCGCAAATGCTTGAGCAATCGTAAAACCTTCGTCTACGGTATAGACTGTTGCGTTGTGGACAATCAGATCTGCCTGTTCTTTTGGCTTTGAGCAACCCAATATTAAGAGGCAAAGCAAAAGCAGTGGAATAGTAAAACAAATTTTATTCATTGAGGGGGTTTTATTTAATAGAATCTGAGTAAAAGAGATGATATTTGCACCATGAAAAGCGGGGAATATGCCTTCATGGAAATCAAATTGAATCTTCCCGATCAAGAATTCCGGATAGAAAGAGATCAAGGGGGGAAATTAAACATTTTTGATTCACTGAGGAAAAAATTTCTTGTCTTGACTCCTGAAGAATGGGTGAGGCAACATATGATTTGGTTTCTGATCAATCAGTTCCGTTACCCCCGCAGTTTGTTTGCATTAGAGAAAGGACTGATCTACAACACCATGTCCAAAAGGTTTGACATTTTGGTTTTTGACTCTGAGGGATCACCCTTCTTGCTCATAGAGTGTAAAGCCCCAGAGGTCAAACTTAATCAGTCTACTCTTGAACAGGTTGCTGTTTATAACACCCAAATCAAAGCCCCTTATATAGGGATTTCCAATGGGCTTCAACATGTGTTTCTTTCTTATGATGGTAAAGCACAACAATACAGGCAATTGAGTAGCATTCCATATTTTCCTCGTGAAAATGATGATATATGTCAGTGAATTGTTATATTTAAACATCCTTTTAGATCATACCAAGATTGATAAATTCAATGAAAGTGCAGCAAAAAAGTACGCCATGTGAACTTTGCATGAGCAGAAAATTCTCTTTGTTCTCCAATCTTTCTGAACCTCATTTATGTCATTTGACTGAGAGCAAAAATTTCATTACCCATAAGAAAGGTCAGATTCTGTTTTATGAAGGGACAAAGCCAATGGGGGTTTTCTGTATTAACGATGGTATAGTAAAAGTCTATAAAACAGCTTCTAATGGAAAGGAACAGATCATCAGGCTGGCTAAAAAAGGGGATTTTCTTGGGTATTCTTCCCTTCTTGGAGAAGAGTCCTATTCAAATTCAGCCACTATCGTAGAGGATGCCAAAATCTGCTTTATCCCAAGAGAATCTTTTCTAAGGGTATTGGTTGAAGACAATGAATTCCATAGGAAAGTCACTAGGGCATTATGTCAGGATTTGGGATTGATGGAGGAGAAGCTTACCGATGCTACACAAAAATCAATTCGCGAAAGGTTGGCATTTACACTTCTCAAATTAAGTGAAACCTACGGTATAGATGGTGGTGATGGCGAAAAAATTGACATTGTACTCACTAGGGAAGAAATTGCAGGTCTCGTTGGAACTGCAACTGAGACTGTAATCAGGCTGCTTTCAGAATTCAAAAAGGATGAGCTGATAGAATTTGAAGGAAAGAAAATTATTGTCCAAGACAAGAAAGGCTTAGCCCGTTTGTCGGACTTTTACGGATAGACTTTGACGATCACCTAGGTCAAATCCACCCATTAATGAGCTGAGGTAATGAAGGAGCACTGGAAGAACCTTTTTTCTGTTTTGCTATTTTTTTTGTTTTCTTCAAGTCTTCATGCTCAAAGTAATGCCTTTAAATTGCTGCTTGAATTGAATTATGACAACAGTTTTCCGCTGATTTATCCAAATCAAGAAGAAGATCTGCGATCTGCAGTGCTTTTGGACACAAGAGAACTCAAGGAATACCAAGTGAGTCATATTCCAGGTGCCAAATGGGTGGGGTTTTCTGATTTCGATATCAAAAGACTAGCCGGTATATCCAAAGACCAAGTTGTAGTTGTATATTGCTCCATTGGGGTAAGGAGTGAAACAATCGGAAAGAAATTGAAAACATTAGGGTTTGAGAAAGTTTTTAACCTTTATGGAGGCATATTCCATTGGGTAAATGAAGGCAATAGTGTTGAAGCAAACGGGAAGCCTACTACCAAAGTACATGCATATAATCGAGTGTGGGGTGTGTGGTTAAACCAAGGGGAAAAAATCTACTGATGTCCATGAGCTGGAATATAATGACATTACTCAGGAGTATCTTACTGCTTCCGATATATCTATTTATTTCATTCTCTTGTGATGGGTCAAATTTAGGAGCTTCAGGTACTATCCCTGTTTCTCATCAAGTATTTGACGAATTGCTCAAAAAACACGTCAGCAAAGATGGCAAAGTCAACTATAGAGGATTTATACAAGAAAAGGAAAGGCTGGAAAAATACCTCAAGTTGTTGAGTGAAAATCCTCCGGATAGGGTCACATGGACTAAAAACCAACAGCTTGCTTACTGGATAAATGCTTATAATGCCTTTACCATTCAATTGATCATGGACAACTACCCTGTCAAAAGCATTCAGGATTTGCATCCAAAACTTAAAATTCCGATGGTCAATACAGTGTGGCATGTCAAGTTTTTCAGTATTGGAGGTAAAGAAACCTCATTAGACGAAATTGAGCATCAGATTTTGAGGAAAGAATTCAATGAACCAAGAATTCATTTCGCGATAAATTGCGCTTCTTTTTCCTGTCCTCCTTTGTTGAACGAAGCGTATACTTCAGAGAAATTGGAAATGCAACTTGAAAATGCTGCAAGGAGATTTATCAATGATGCAAAGCGGAATAAATTAGGGAAAGAAAGCATTCAGATTTCTTGGATCTTTTCTTGGTTCAAAAGTGACTTCACCAAAAATACCACGCTAATAGAATTTTTGAATAAATATGCCGATAGTCCCATTGACGCCAATGCCAAAATTTCTTATTTAAAATATGACTGGTCGCTGAATGAGTAGGCATGTGGTAATTATCGGAAATGGAATAGCCGGTGTCAGCTGTGCCAGGCATTTAAGGAAAAGAGATCCGAACGTTCACATTACCATAATTAGTGGGGAAAGCGAACATTTTTTTTCTCGTACTGCTTTGATGTATATCTACATGGGGCAAATGAAATACGAAAATACCAAGCCCTATGAAGATCATTTTTGGGAGGTGAATAGAATAAATTTAGTATGGGATTGGGTGGAGTCAGTTGATTTTGATGCCAAAAGAATTTCTTGCAAAAAAAACGGTGAAATTGCCTATTCCCAACTTGTTTTTGCGACTGGTTCAAAGCCAATCAGGGGAATATGGCCTGGAGAAAATCTTAAAGGGGTACAAGGGCTGTACAGTTTGCAAGATCTCGACTTGATGTTTGAGCATACAAAAGATATTGACCATGCTGTCATTGTAGGGGGAGGGCTTATCGGAATTGAAATGGCAGAGATGCTGTATAGCCGGAATATTCCCGTTACGATTTTAGTAAGGGAAAAGCATTTTTGGAATAATGTCTTGCCAAATGAAGAAGCCCAAATTATCGACAGGCACATTCTATTACACAATATTGACCTTCGGCTATTAACTGAGCTAAGAGAAATAGTGGATGATGGGACTGGACAAGTGAAAGGGGTAGTGACTAAATCAGGTGATTTTATTTCCTGTAAATTCGTTGGCTTGGCAGTTGGAGTGAGACCGAATATTGATTTTCTTAAAAAATCTAAGCTGAATTTGAATATTGGGATCATAGTGAATGCCAGATTTCAGACAAATATCCCAGATGTATTTGCCATTGGGGATTGTGCGGAATTTGAAAAGCCACCAGGATACAGTCGTAAAAATATTGAGCAAGTCTGGTATACAGGAAGGATGCATGGAGAGACCTTAGGGTTCAACCTTAGCAATGATTTCGCTGTAGATTATAAACCTGGGGTTTGGTTCAATTCGGCCAAGTTTTTTGATCTGGAATATCAAACATACGGAACAGTTCCTCCAGTTTGGGGAGAAGCTTTTGATAGTTTTTATTGGGAAAACTCAGATGGGAAAGTTTGTTTTAGGATGTTGTATGACCGTGAAAGTCTTAAAGTCATAGGGATAAACAGTATTGGGTGGAGGTTGAGGCATGCGTATTTTAATCAGGCCATAGAAGAAGGTAAAAAGGCTGATATTGTAATTCAGGAGCTATATAAAGCAGATTTTAAACCTGAATTTTATAAATCGTTTCATATTGATATCCAAAATAAGTTTCAGCAAGAGACTGGGTTAGCAGTTCAAATTCAAAAAAACTCGTTTTTGGGACGGCTTAGGGGGATACTGTCATGAAAAAAATGAAAGCAGCAGGCTTAGTTCTTTTTGTTTTAGGTTTAAGTGTATTTACGGCCATACCATTTATGGGTAGCTATAAGTTGGAAGCCGAGCATGTCATCAGATCTGTAAAGGAGTCTCATCAAGAGGTTTTGGTTAAAGAATTGGAGCCAGTTTATAACCAGCCGTTCAATTCTAATTTTTCCTTTATTCAAGCCCTCAACAACCGTTTGGATGCATATAATGATACACAAAAAGCTGATGAAGCATGGGGAAATGTGATTTGGGACGATTATTCTTTTCTTTTGGCTAAAGCCGCCTTAAACAGTCCTGTAAAAGAAAAACCTTGGCTATTTTTCATGTTATCATTGGGCTTGGCTGTATTGGGAGCCTTGATGTATATTTTGCCTAAATCCAGAAAATCAGAAAATATCCTTAACAATAAGGTGTTTTTTTCCTCTATGAAGAACCGGGGATGGTTGGGGATTTTGACAGGCAGCTACCTGATCCTTTTCTATATCATCCTGTATTGGTTTCCGGCTTATATAGTAAACCTTACGCTTCTTTTTGATCCGCTGAGTAAGATGCTCTCAGGCAACGCTGCAAGTCAGTGGTTCCTTTATGGATTTATTTATACTCTGGCAATTGTAGTCATGGGGATAAGAATGTTTAAGAAGTATAGAGGGAATGCATATCAGACACTCCGGACTGCTTCAGTAATCTTCTTTCAAATTGCATTTGCTTTTTTGATACCTGAAATTTTGATGTTATTCAACAAGCCATGGCATGATTTCAAAAATATCTGGCCTTTGGATTACACATTTTTCTTTGATTACAGGGTAGATGGAATGGTGAATTCTGGAAGTTTGGGAATGTTTATGCTGATATGGGGCATCATACTCATTCTGGTAGGCGTGCCGTTGATGACTTATTTTTTTGGGAAAAGATGGTATTGTTCTTGGGTTTGCGGATGTGGTGGATTGGCCGAAACCTTGGGAGATCCTTATCGTCAGCTTTCTGATAAATCATTAAAAGCATGGAAAGTTGAGCGGTATATGGTTCATGGGGTGCTGGTTTTTGCCGTAGTGATGACTTTGCTGACTATTGCCAATTACTTTTCAGGATTCAGTCTTTTGGGAGAAGCTACAAACCAGTTACATGCGCTATACGGATTTTTGATAGGATCAGCTTTTGCAGGAGTAATTGGTACGGGTTTTTACCCTTTAATGGGAAACAGGGTTTGGTGTAGATTCGGCTGTCCTCTTGCAGCATATTTAGGTATAGTTCAGAGGTTTAAATCAAGATTTAGGATTACTACCAATGGGGGTCAATGTATATCTTGCGGCAATTGTTCAACTTATTGCGAAATGGGTATTGATGTCAGGTGGTATGCCCAGCGAGGTCAGGATATTGTGAGGGCGTCCTGTGTAGGGTGTGGTATCTGTTCTGCTGTTTGTCCTAGAGGGGTATTAAAGCTTGAAAACTCAGGAGAACAAGGCAGGATTAATGAAAATCCCATCATTATTGGAAACAACTCAATTAAGCTAAGAGATTAATGTTACTAGGTTTTGCTGCTATTCTTTATTTCATGGGGATGTTGTTTATTCTTCTTTATAGTTTGGCTCAGGTTCATTTGCTTTACCATTATTTACAAAAGAGGAAGGGGCCAAATGTAAAACCAATAGAAATGAAGGATGCGAAAATTCCTGTCACTATTCAACTGCCTGTTTATAACGAAATGTATGTTGTCGAGAGGCTGCTTCATGCAGTTGCTCAAATGGAATATCCTTCCGACTTACTTGAAATCCAGGTCTTAGACGACAGTACAGATCAGACCAGTGAATTGATAAGGGATGTGATAGCCCAATATCCCAATCTGGATTTCAAACATCTTCATAGGACTGACAGATCGGGTTTCAAAGCGGGTGCCCTGAGAGAAGGATTAAAAACTTCAAAAGGAGAGTTGATAGCCATTTTTGATGCGGATTTTGTTCCTGATTCCCAGTTTATATTGAAAACTTTACCTCATTTTGAAAACCCAAAAGTTGGAATGGTTCAAAGTAGGTGGACTCATTTAAATAAGGATTTTTCGCTTTTCACCAGGCTACAGGCTTTTGCATTAGATGCTCATTTTGTCGTGGAGCAAACAGGACGGAATGTTCAAGGTGCCTTTATAAACTTTAATGGGACTGGGGGGATTTGGAGAAAAGAGTGTATCCTTGATGCAGGAAACTGGCAAGATGATACCTTAACCGAGGATTTGGATCTTAGCTATCGTGCCCAGCAAAAGGGGTGGGAATTTATTTATAGACCGGACATTGAATCACCTGCTGAGTTGCCACCCATCATGTCTGCTATTAAATCACAGCAGTTTCGATGGACAAAAGGGGGTGCTGAATGTGCCAAGAAACATCTGCTAGATGTTTGGGCTAAACCTTTTAGTCACATGATCAAATTTCATTCTGCCGCACATTTACTCAATGCAGTTGTCTTTCCCGCTGTAATAGCTGTTTGTCTTTCGAGCATAGTCCTTTGGTATGGAATGTATACAGAGGAGTTGGGTTATTCATTATTCAAATTCACTTCATTCTTTCTATTGGGTTTTTTGGGTGTGGTCATTGTTTATTTCATTGCAAACGCGTCTATTGGTGATTTTAAGACCAAAGCTGTAGTACAAACACTTTTGGATTTACCACTTTTTTTTGCCGTATCAATGGGGCTCTCACTTCATAACTCAATTGCCGTATGGGAAGGTATGTCAGGGAAAAAATCCCCCTTTGTCAGAACGCCAAAATATAATTTAAAAGAAAAGGGTAGCTCTATTTCGAATAACCTCTACCATTTAAAGAGCTTACCTGCTAGTACTTTTGTAGAAATGCTGTTGTCCATGGTGTTTTTTATTCTTGTGGTTGTATCATTGAAATCGGAAATATATGGTTTTTTACTGCTTCATATGCTATTGGCTTTCGGATTTGGTGCAGTCAGTTTTGCCAGTTTGAATATTTTTTTAAAACCTGCCTCTTTTGAATAAGCAAAATAATCCATCAAACATGTGTGGTAATGAAAAATAATCCAGTATAATGCAGTTGTTTAGCCAAATTAAAATTGACGTAGTAATTCCCGCGCACAATGAAGAAAAATCAATTGGTAGGGTTATTGATGAAATCCCAAGCTGTGTTAGGAATATTGTAGTTGTCAACAATGGGTCTTCGGACCAGACAGCAGCAGTCGCTAGCTCAAAAGGGGCTATTGTAGTAGATGAACCTCGTCTTGGTTATGGGAAGGCTTGTCTGACAGGTATAGCATATCTCTCCAGACTAGAAACACAGCCAGACATTCTTGTTTTTTTGGATGGGGATTATAGTGACTATCCAAATGAACTGGAGAATTTAATTGCACCTATTACGGATCAAGGTTTTGATTTGGTTATTGGTTCCAGGTCATTAGGCCATAAAGAAAGAGGTTCGATGACGCTACCTCAGGTTTTTGGCAATTGGCTGGCTACTTTGTTGATGAGGAAAATATATAAAGCTCATTATACAGATTTAGGGCCATTTAGGGCAATCAAGTGGGATAAGCTAAAAGTCTTAGGAATGATAGACCAAAATTATGGTTGGACGATTGAAATGCAGATTAAAGCCGCAAAGCATAAGTTAAAAATAACAGAAATTCCTGTAAATTATAGAAAAAGAATTGGGGTGTCTAAAGTAAGCGGAACTATAAAAGGAGTAGTTGGTGCGGGTTACAAGATTTTATGGACAATTTGGAGGTATAGTTAGATTTACTAATTTTGTTCAAAATTTTGTGATGTTATTTTTATTTTGGATTAGATAATATGTGATTGAATGAACATATGACTTAAATATTATCAATATAATTGCCTAACGCAGATCGCCCAAAGTAGCTTAATCTATTTTTATTTTTAAAATTTGTAAATGAACAGCAGGTTAAATTTAATTTGAAGTTCAAAATAAAAGATTTGAAATGCGTTTTTATTAATATAAAAAAATATATTTGTGTTTTCGTCGGAGTGGGGAGCTCCGCAATTCTTCAATCATATGAAA
>DAIPZN010000111.1:0-14090 GCA_036782195.1 Cyclobacteriaceae bacterium
CTCTGTGCATATCCTAAATAGCTTATTCCCATCAGGATCAGTGCAAAACACAAAATTCTCTTTTTCATGTTAATAACCTTTACTGATTTGCTTTAAATTAAATTGCCAAAAAGCTCCAGATGGAAAATCTCCGTGATTTTCACTATGAAATCCGAAACTAAATTAAAACTAAATTAAATTTAGTAAAAAAAAAACTTTATTAGTTTTTGTAAATTATAAATGGCGGAAAATACTTGTTCAATGTTTTTTTTCTGAAGGCTTAAAAAATATTGAAGAAGCAAATTTGTGAAATTTACTTTCTGATGTGTTTGGATGGAGGACTTTAAAAATTTAAGGTTGCCTTTGTAATGGGTTGAAGCAGAGGGGAATCTAATTTGGTGGCTGAATATTATTATTAGTGTTGTTTACAGAAGTACAATCAATTCCTCTCAAAATCTTCCATTGAACTTCCCTTGCTGAATCTTCGCAGGTTGTAGGTAAAGGTCAGCATCACATAGCGCTGCAGCACATTGGACTGCCTGTCCTCGATATAGGTGTCCGTGATGTTCCTGCGGATGTTGTTGTTCTGCCCGAAGAGATCATACACATGCAGGCTCATTTCGCCCCTTTCGTTGTTGAACATTTTTTTGCCTACGCTCATGTTCATCAGCACAAAGCTGTTGTCAAAACCTTCGGCAAGGCCGGTGTTCAATTGATGGTTGACATCCATTCTATAGACAATGCCTTTCCACATGATCCAGTTCATATTGATTCGGCTTGACTGGTTAAGGAAATTATTGTTCAGGTTCGGTCTTATTGAATTGTCAACAAGATTATAGGAAGACCATGTAGATAGATTGAAGTCGAGTCTGTCGCTGACATTGCTACTGAGGGTCAGGCCACCTCTTAGCCTCGTTGAATTGACTAGGTTGATTTCTTCATTGATCATACCTGGACGGATAGTGTAATTTACACCACCATTGATATTCAGGTTTGATTTGAGCATTTCTACGGGAAGCCCATAGCTGACAAATGATCTGAAGTCTTGATACCCGTCAAGGTTGACCGGTCTGAAGAGTTGGGAACCCCGTTCGAGATAGATGCCGTCTTCCAGTTCAGTCCGCTCTTGTGCCACAAATGAGCTCATGGATACCCTGTCATTTTCAAGTGATGATTGGACAAAGACAAAAAAAGAACGGTCTGTTTCAGAATTATTACTTCTGTATCTGAGCCTGAACCTTTTGGTGTAAGATTGATCCAATGCAGGATTACCGGTACGGAGTTGAAGGGGATTGGAATTGTCGATGACTGCCTGGAGATCTCCAACTGTGGGCGTATTGGTATTGGTGTCAAAGTCAAGTTCAAGGCGATTTGAAGGAGTAAATTGGTAATTCATCCGTAGCGTTGGCAGTACAGCCCTGAAGGTCCTTTCCAATTCAAAATTTCTGGGAAATTCCTGTATGTTGTTCAGCTGTACCTGTTGCACTTCTGCTTCTGCCTGGATTTTTAACTTGTCTTTGGCATATTGGTAGCCGATTTCGAATTCTTGTGCAAGCCTTAGACTGTTGAAGGAGTTGCTGAGAGAGGTATTAAGTTCCCTTAAGACATCATCAGTATCCTGCTGTTCGGAAAGGTCAAAGATCAGCCGCTCGGATTTGTTGATTCTGTTGCCGATTTCATATTCGACTTCCACCATGCCGTTTTTGCCAATAGGTTCTGTGTAGGAAAGGTCGATTTCCCAAGACATTCCGCTTCGGTCTCTGAGGATGTTCTGGTTGAGGTTCTCAAAGCGCTGCTCAGGTTGAAAAAAAATATTGCGGGCAGTGCGAAGGCCATTGTCCTCATTGCGGTGGTTGCCGGTGTAAAGTCCCAAGGTAAAACTTCTCCCTTTTTTGGCCATTTTTCTACTGTAGAACAACCTGTTGATTAGGTCATAATCTGAGTAGAGCGAATTGAAGTTGTTTTCGGTTTGGTTGAGCAAGCCAAAGGGATTCATAGTACTTCCCGAGAAATTGGAGTTTTCCTCGTCAAATCTTGCGGAGAGCCTGGGACGGTATAAGATCCTGTTGTTGCTGTCAATCTGGTAATCCATCCTAAGGTCAAATCGGTGGCTGTTGGTGACTTGAACGTCCCTTTTTTCTTCGCTATAAATCTGCCCCTCGCTTTCAGGCAGAATAAAATCCCTTACCAAAGTTGCCAGCCCAATGTTTTTTCTGTTGGTGTACAAGTAGCTTGCCGTAACCTCCATTTTTTCACCCCATTGGTCACTGAAGTTGGCACCGAAAGAATTGGTGGTAATGATGCCATCTTGTGTACGTGCCTCTCCCTGGGAATTGGGGTCTCCCGAAAAGTTCATGGCATTGATGTTGTTGCTCAAACCTGTAATGGTGATTCTCTTGTCCCCTTTGAAGGCATTCATGCTGGTGCCAAACATGTACCTTCCGTCAGTACCATAGCCTAGGGAAGTCTTGCCAAACTGCCCTCTTTTACTGTTTGGCTTGGTGATGATGTTGATGGTTTTTTCCCTGAGCCCGTCATCAAAGCCGCTGAGTTCGGCCTTGTCGCTTTTTTTGTCAAATATCTGTATGCTCTGGATGATTTCTGCAGGTAGGTTTTGAAGTGCTGCCCGAACATCCGTCCCAAAAAAGGGCTTGCCGTCCACGAGGATCTGCACGATGTTTTCTCCTTGTGCCTGAAGTGTGCCATTTTCAAGGACAATGCCAGGCATTTTCTGGACCAGGTTTTCTGCGCTGGCATCACTCAGGGTCTTGAAGGCATCGGCGTTGAAGGAAGTGGTGTCCCCCTTTTGCTCACTTACTGCCCTTCTGGCAAAGACCGTCACCTCTGTCAGGTCAGTTGCCTCTTCCAGTAATAAAAGGCTGCCCAGTTGCAAATTTGCTGCATTAAGGGTCAGGGATCTGTTGATCTCCATATAGCCCACATACTTGAGTTTGAGGTTGTAACTTCCTGGATTAATATTGTCGAGTTTGAACCTGCCCTGTACATCTGTCACAGTGCCTTTGACCATGGCTGAATCCGGCAGGGCCTGAAGGATCACAGTGACACCGGGTATAGTGATTTTGGGTTCACCTGTAGCCACAGATCCTGAGATGGAGAGGTCTTGGGTATAAGCTTGGGTACTGATAATCAAGAGAAAAAAAAGCAGGCAAATAGGTTTCATTGTGGGTAAGTTCTGATAATGGGAATTAGCATTCTTATCAAATATCAATTAAACCCCAAGCAATTGACAGAAAGAATATATTAAGCGGTTTGATGCAAAGGTCGAAAGGAAGTAGGGGATGTTAAAAATGGCGTTATCAGCATATTTACCTGTGATTGGATTGAGTTAAGAGATGAAATTTTGTTTTTACCCATTCAAATCAAAAAGTTTTCTTTTATTAAAATTTTGACAAAGTCCTTTTATTTATTTTATTTTTTATGGTAATTAATTTGTTATTATTTATATAGCATTTCTTTTGGGGGCTAATCGTATTTACCTAAACATAATTGACCTTTCATGAAAAATATTCTGATTTATATCTCTACATTTTTGTTCCTTCACTTTATTGGACCTGTTCAAGCGCAGCAAAAACCTGAAAAAGGTTTTACTCCGCTTTTCAACGGGAAAAACCTGGATGGATGGATTGGCAATACCACTTCCTATCGTACGGAAAAGGGAAAGATCATTGTCGACCCTAAGGGTACAGGAGGAGGGAACCTTTTTACAGCAAAGGAATACGGTAACTTTATTCTCCGTTTCGAATTTTTACTGACTCCTGGCGCAAACAATGGTCTTGGCATTCATGCACCGTTGGAAGGGGATGCTGCTTATGTAGGCAAGGAACTACAGATCTTGGACAATGAAGCAGATAAATATGCCGGACTTCATGACTATCAGTTTCACGGGTCTGTTTATGGGGTAATGCCTGCCAAGCGTGGGTATTTAAAAGCACCGGGGGAATGGAACCAACAGGAAGTAATCGTAGAACACCCAAGGATCAAAGTGGTACTCAATGGAACCACCATACTGGAAGGAGATTATTTGGAAGCCAGTAAAAACGGCACACTGGATCATAAGGATCATCCGGGCCTTCAGCGAAGTGAAGGTCATATCGGCTTTCTAGGGCATGGAGATGAAGTTCACTTCCGCAACATCAGGATCAAAGAATTACCAACTAGCAACAATTAGAATAAACCGATGAAGAAAAATTATCAGGTAATTGACCGTAGGGACTTTTTGAAAAGGTCCGCTTTGGGAGTGGCAGGTTTGGCCTTGGCCCCAAGCATTTTGGCACAGGCAAAGGCCGCAGGCAAATTGAGAACAGTCCACATAGGTCTGGGCGGAATGGGAAGGGAAGACCTGGCCGCCATCGCTTCACATCCTGAAGTGGAAGTCGTGGGGCTTTGCGATGTGGACAGCAAAGTGCTGGAAATTTCCAAAGCGCTTTATCCCAATGCCAAAAGCTATTCGGACTACAGGGATATGCTGAAGGAAATGCAAAATGAATTTGATGCAGTAGTCGTTTCTACCCCTGACCATACCCATGCTCCGGCTTCATTGATGGCGATGAAAATGGATAAGGCGGTATATTGTCAAAAGCCGCTAACACATCATGTGACAGAAGCACGGGCCATGAAAAAAATGGCCCAGAAAAAGAACCTGGTGACGCAGATGGGAATTCAGGTGCATTCCTTTTATGATTACAAACTGGCAACATTGCTGATCCAGTCGGGCATCATCGGTAAGGTGCATACGGTTAGGGCCTGGTCTCCAAAAAACTGGGGGTTTGATGGTCCGGAGCCTGTAGGAAGCGATGCCGTTCCGGCCCATTTGGACTGGGACCTTTGGCTGGGTACCGCTCCGAAGCGGGCCTACAAAGAAGGGGTTTACCACCCCGGCAATTGGAGAAAAATCATGGACTTCGGTTGTGGTACGCTTGGGGATATGGGTGTACATATTTTTGATACCCCGTACAATGCACTGCAGCTTGACGTTCCACAAACCATCCACAATGAATGCCGGCAGCCAACAGGTTTCGGTTTTCCTGAAAACAACATCGTGACTTACGAATTCCCGTCAACTCCCTACACTGCGGAGACGCTTAAATGGGTATGGTACGATGGACCAGGTGCCCCTGCCGCGCATGAAGACCTCAAACTTCCCAATGGGGATAAATTACCTGAGCAAGGAGCCATGTTTATGGGTGAAAAAGGAAGATTGCTGCTGCCGCACTTTATGGAACTTCCCAGATTGATTGTTGACGGCCAATACAAAAAATTCGATGTGGAGCAATTCAAGCTTGGTGCTCCGGTGAAGGATTATGATGGAGAAAGCAAAAAGCACTACCATCAATTTGTAGATGCCTGTTTGGGAAAAGGGGAATGTTCTGCACCTTTTGAATACTCAGCGCGGCTTACCGAAACAATCCTTTTGGGTGTGATAGCCGGAAGATTTCCCAATCAGACCTTACATTGGGACAGCAAAAAAGCCCGTTTTTCAGAGAAAGAAGCCAATAAGTTTCTCGGAGGGAAGTATAGGAAATTCTAAAAGAAAAAGCACTAGCCGCAATGGGACGCGCATCAATCCGTGTCTCCTTGCGGTTTTTTTTGCAATTGCCATTTTTTAATCATTTTCGAAGAGCTTTGACCTTTACGCAATTGAAAATCCTTTAGGGCAAAGTATCACGTTGATCCGCCTCTTCTCAGCTGATTAAGAAGTTTGAATTCTATTTAACAGTTAGTAAAAAGAAATTTTTTCCTTGTCTACATTTGTAGATTCAAAATTAATGTCTACATTAGTAGATGTTAATCTAATTTTGTAGATCATGAAACTTTCCCCTGCCGAAGAAGAGCTGATGAATCATTTGTGGAGGCTGAAAAGTGCCTTTATGAAAGATTTGTTGGATGCATATCCTGAACCGAAACCTGCCTCAACCACTGTTTCTACACTTTTGAAGCGGATGCAGGAGAAGGAATTCGTCGGATACCGGTCTTATGGCAACTCTAGGGAATACTTTCCATTGGTGACCAAGGAGAATTATTTTTCAAAGCACATCAACACTTTGATCAAAACCTTCTTCAACGACTCTCCTGCACAGTTCGCTTCTTTTTTCACGGCCAAAACCCAACTCAGCGAAGAGGAATTGTTGGAAATCAAGGCCAATATCGACAACCTTTTAAACAAAAAATGATGGCTATCTTCTTCCTTAAATCCGCAACCTGCCTTCTTGTGCTGCTTCTTTTTTACAGGTATGTTTTACAAAGAGAGGCCATGTATCACTTGAACCGATTTTACCTGCTTGCAGCTGTGGTGGTATCCTTCCTTATTCCGCTATATACCATTGAAGTCGAACAGGAAGTGTTTCAGGTAGGGGAAACGGTGGCTGTAGCAAGCACTGTGTCCACCAATCTTTCAGGTCCTGAAACCCCTGTTGTTTCTTCGGAAAAGAGGATTGATTGGCCACTTGTTTTAATCAGTCTTTACCTGACAATCACTGCGGTTTTGCTGTTGCGTTTTGTCCTTAACTTTAAAAGTTTGTTTAAAAAAATAAGAAACAACCAATCGATTATCTATAAGGACAAAAAGCTGATCCTGCTTAAGGGAACCTGTTCTCCGTTTTCTTTTCTGGACTATATTTTTGTTGCACAAGCGGATTTTGATTCGGGTAATATCACCGATGCGGTGTGGATACATGAATCCACTCATGTCAGGGAGAAGCATAGCTGGGACAACATATTTGTCGAATTTCTTCTGGTATTCCTTTGGTTTCATCCGGTTTTGTATTGGGCTAAGGAAGCTATCAAATTGAACCACGAATTCATTGCGGATCAGGCAGCCTTACAAACCGTCCCTGTTGCAAAATACAAACTGGAGCTTTTTGGCATGCTGCTGGCAGGCCGGCACATCAACTTTAGCAGTAGCCTCAATTTCTCTTTGACCAAAAAAAGAATAGAAATGATGGGGTACGTAGCCAATGGCAATATGAGGTGGTTTAAAACCTTTGCGATCCTGCCGCTCCTTATTGGGCTGATCTATTTTTTCAGCGATAAATCTTTTGCCCAGGAAGAGGCCCGAAAAGCAAAAACATTGACTTATGGAAAAGGAGACAACCAGGCCGTTGACCTCAAAGTGTTTTTATCAAACAGCGGGGCTGTCAGCAATGGGCAGCAGCAATACCGGATAGAAAATTTGGACGACATGCTGCACCAGCTCCTACGGGAAATTGAGGCGCCGGTCGTACAAGTGACGGTGGATCCGGATACTCCGATGGGACTGGTAAATGACCTCCAAAGCGCGCTTTTTGCCCAAGGAGTCTCGCACATTGTTTTTCTTCGCTCTGTTCAGCAGGTCCAATCCACTCCAAATCGGCCTAAAGATGTTTTTTACAGCAAAACAGTTTTTGTGATTGAAGACCTAAACGGAAACAAAACCCGTAAAACATATAAGCAACTGACTGAAGCCCAACAAGCAGGATTGCCCGAACCACCACCTGTGCCCGTGAGATCCAGTCCTTCAGCAGAGACATTTTTGGAATGGAAAGATGGGGAAAAATTCGCGCTATGGCTGGATGGCAAGCATATTCCCAATCAGGTTTTGGACCGAATGAAACCCGCTGATATTGCCCATTCCTTCACGAGTTTCGTACACAAAAATGCCCGCTCCGGACGTTTCCCCCAGCAATACCAGGTGCATATGTATTCTGAAGAAGGTTTTGCAGATACTTATGGTCCTCAATCAGACTATGCCACAAAGCCAATAGGAGGGGAAATGTCTTTTAAAGAGGGGAATTGATTAATCGTGAATTATGAATGTTCTAACTTTCTTTAATTTCGATCAAAAAGATGGGTGACATGTCTTATAAACTGTCTCCTTCTATAACTCTGTAAAACGGCTCTCCATCTATTGTAACCCCTTCTAATTTGATCCTGAGCCTATTTACCCCATATGGTATTTTGATGTTTACTTTGAAAACACCATCTTGTGTAAATCCTTTGGGTTCCCAATATATTGTTGGCTTCTTTTTTAAAAATCTATCAGCAGGTGGACTTTGGGGAAATGCCGGGAAGGTGTTGAATCCGGCTATTGAAAATACCTGAAAGCCCTCAGCATTGAATTTCCTATCTATTAAAAGTTTTTCTTTGGACCCTTTCTTGGTTTCGATCATCAGAACGCCTGAATAACCAGCCATTCCAAAAATATGAGCGCTATGGCTGTACACTTTCATCGATTTGAGTTCTGCATAAGAAACAAAGTTTTTCATCATATCAAGGTAATCCTGATGAGACAAATGAGGATACTGAACACCATCTATGATCAATAACGGAGCGCTTGTTTTTACACCGTAGTTATAGTTGCCTAAGTTTGACAAACCTAGCAGCCCATTTATTGCCTCAGGGGATAATCTAAATAATTGATCTTCATTTACCTCCCGGTCTGGTGTTCCGTACCCATAATTGATGTCTGCCATTGTTTCTCTCTCTCTTGGCGCCTCCTTTACAAATTCCTCCAAAAGAATATAATCTCCGGAAAGATCAAGGGGAGAATCCTCTGAAGCAATGGCTGTTTTGCTGTAGACCAATTTCGGGAAAACAGCAGGCAGATCTGCTTTGTCAAGTGGAAGCAACATTACAGATCCAAAAGGTTTAAGCTTATCATTGACTGCGGAAACAGCAATGCTTGCACTATCCCTGAAGACCAATCCCGTAGCCCAAAAATTGCCTGCCGAATCCGGAAAAACCTGACCATAGTCCTCCAAATCTCCCCTGACGATCGTAATGGGGGTGATCAAAGGCTGCCTTTTGTTGTCGGGTTTGTACCTGCCCTTGAGGGATATCCCATAAGCTACAGGATGGCTTAGCTTACTCTGCAAGGTGTCGGACAGATTTCCATCTAGCCAGTTGATGACCTGATCCACCCTAGGTTGATGTTCCAGTTCGGTGACTTCATCGGGATCAGTGATTGACAGCACAAAGCTGCCATCAATGGCGTTTTCGAATTCATCCAAAAAATCCAATTGCAAATCCAAACTCCGATAATTTAGCGAATCACTCAGTTGGAATCCTGCCTTGATCTGAATGGTCTCAGGGTATTCTTCAGCTTCTTCCGCTAAGGTTGTAGGGCGGAAACCTTGTTCCATTACTACAAAAGGAGCTATATATTGATCCGTCTCTGGAAAGTTCAGGTTCCAATGGGTATATGCCCTGATCAGATAATCCCCGGGAAGCATTTCCTTAGGAAGTACCATACCCCCCGAAATTTTACCTTGAATGATCGGGAAAGTAGCAGTCTGTATCACCCCCTCATATTCCCCAATAAGGTCAACATGCACCACCCTACTGAGGGAGTCTATCAGAAAAGGTTCCTGATAAAGCATCCTTCCTCCAAACCATGCGGTCTCTCCAGGATAATAATAGGGCTTGTTGGTAGTCAGCCAGGCCTTTTCCCGAAGCCTGTTCAGTTTAGGCTGCGTCAGGTCAGCTTTAAGTTCATCTTGTTTTTCACTCAATGCAAATCCGGACAGGGGCTTGAAATCCAGCGGCAATGATCTGGCAACTCTTTTCCGGCCGAAATATCCCGATACCACCAGCTGAGTGGGATCAAGTAAATTTCCGTTGCGGTCAATGTCATAATAACCTTCAGGTGCCTGAATCCAGCTTATGGGATGATAGATTGAAGTATAGTAATCATTGCTCCACGGTTGGCCCAAATGATGGACCTCCAGTCTGTCGCGGAGAAATACCCTGAAAGTTCCATCTCCCATGGGTCTTCTAAGGATGGAGTCTTTCAATACCGGAAAAATTGTTTTGTTCAGTTCCTCTTGAAAATCATTTGTACGGTGCCTTTCAATTATATCTGTTGTTTTAAACAAGGCAAAGTAGGTGGAATCAGGCTTATTGAGCAGAATGAAGTAGTTGAGCTGCTGCAAAGAGCCCAGGTAATTGGTCTGTCTCACTTTCTCCCAATTGGAGACAGTTCTGATGTTCAGGGAAGAAATTGGTTCATAGTACACCTGCCCCAGATATCTGAATCCATTTCGCAACAGCCGGAAATCCTGGAGATAATAGGTGATCTCATATCCCAAAGCATAATTGTAGATTTTGAGGGGTTCCTGTGCAGAAGCTTTGAGGTAGTTGAGTCCGTTTTTCACATTCACTTTTTCAAAGTCAATGACCCATGGATTGGTAATCTCAATTTGGGATTTATAAGGATCATCGGGGAGTGCCAAAAAGACTGATTCGAATACCTTGAGGTTTCGCTCCCATGTTTTATCCCGCTTAGCTTTCAATTCGATTTCTGAAAGATTGGACTCATTGTATACAAGTTCAAAAACCACCTCAATGCTTTCGTTTCCTTTGAAGTAAATGCTCTTTAATTCTGTCAGGTACCCCACATATGAGGCAACCAGTTCGATCTGAGCAGGAAAATCTCCGCTAAGTTTAAAACGTCCTGTTTTGTCGGTAGCCAGGCCTTGGGTGGTATTGTTGACAAAGACATTGGCAAAAGGAAGGGGAAGCCCTGTCGCTTTGTCCTTTACCAATCCGGTGACTGTTTGTGCAGCAACCCCTTGTAAGGCAAAAAATAAAAGTAGGACAAGATATTTGCTCATATTCATCTACATAAGGTACACTGATTGGGCATTTAGGGTGATTTTATTAAAACCTTTCCAAAAATTAAGCTTGATATGAAAAACTGATAGTTGAGTTAATATACGATAATTAAACACAATATTCTTTAGGTGCCGGAAATCCGTAGCGGAAAATTTTCCTATGAATGATAAATACCAATTTTTCTTTGATATACTCATTTAAAGCAAATTTGAAACAGAGACTATAGTTATTGTAATTGAAACTAAGCGTAAATTTCCATCTATGCATCTTCAACTTAACAGTTTTGCACAAGACCGGCCTTTCAGATTGCTAATCGCTAAAACCAAAAGCGTAGCTGATTGCCGCCAATGATATGATCAACATTTGTCTATGAGTTGCCGTAATATTCCTTAAGGAAATATTTTTTAGCGGTACTAATTTTTTCCTGATGAGAAACACCAAACCTTTTTTAAAAGAAATACATGAAAAATACCCTCTATATACAAAATGAAAAAAAGGTGTCTTGTGAGAAAATCTGGACCAGATCATTCTTTTTCAGGACATTCATGAATGGGTTGTTTATGATTTTGCCAACCATCATTATCCTGTTTCTATTGTCCCTGATATTTAAATTCATCTTCAATTTGGTCGCTCCCATCAGTTCATTATTGGATAAAAACGCGGAATCCCACACATTTTTCATCAATTTCCTGGCATTTCTGATCCTGTTGGCACTGATATTCCTCATAGGTTTGATATTGAGAGACAGGAGAAGCAAAAAATCTTTTAAAAATTTTGAGGATTTTTACCTGCTCCAAGTCCCCTTATATTCAACCCTGAAAGAAACAGTAGCCCAATTCTCCGGTCGGAAAAAAACGCCATTTAGCCAGGTGGTTCTAGTGGATCCATACAATACCGGTGTGCTGTTGACAGGATTTGTGACCGAAACAGTTTCGGTGGATTTATATACGGTTTTTGTTCCGACAGCACCAAACCCCATGAACGGAAACATTTACCATGTTCCGGCTTCGCAACTGCGGTTTTTGGATATAGAACCGGAAAAAGCCATGCGCTCAATTATAGGCATGGGCACAGGGTCTTCCGTATTGTTTGCTCCAAAGGACCAAGCTTAAGAGCTGAAGCATTTGCAGTGATGTTCTCGAAATCAGGATACACCTTTATTCTTTATTTTGGTTCAAGTTTAAGATATGAGTTTCTTCACCTGCATATATAAACTTTAAAAACTTGTAAATCGCGGACTGAGTTTCACTTTGGGAGTTACATTACCTGTATAAAAATGAAAATCAGCAGCTGAATTGCTGCTGATTTTACAATTACTGTTTCTGATCTATTTACCAGATCAACCCTCCCTTTTCTCTGAAAAGCCCATAGGCTATCATAAATTCATGAGTAGGGTTGGGAATAAGAAAGGTCTTGGCAAGGGGCAATTCGTAAGTATAGCCCACCCTTACACGCTCCATCAGGAAGCCTAACTGGAAGTTGTGTGCATAGTCTATCCTATGCCCGGCTCCGAGATATACCCGGTTTCTGAGCAGGGCTTTGACATTGAACTCGATATTGGTGGGAAGATCTTCCTGCCGGCGGTACATCAGGTTAGTGATCACCGTGACATTCTCGTCCAACCTACTTCTGTAGCCTGCCTGAAAAATTGCTACCCGTGGTTTTCTTTCCATAAAGACCGTTCCACTACTGATCTGTCCCTTGTTCACATTGTGTACGCCGTAGGAGAGGTAATATTTCTCATGGGTCAATGCTATTCCCAAGTTGAAATCCAGCAACCTCATTTCCACAAAATTGTTCAGGTACTGTCCGATCAAAGGGTCGTTGGCCTGCTCGGTAGTGAGGTGGTTGCCATCGAGCTTGATGTTGTTGAAATTCAGGCCTAATCCCATCCTGAGGTTGGTACTGCTGTTGAGCCGAATCCTGGATGCATAGCCGACAATAATTTCGGTTTCTGTAAAAGCCCCATATCGGTCATGCAGCATGTTGAGCCCGAGGGCATTTCTACCTGTAAGGGCAGCATCAGAAGACCCCTTTAGTTCTGAAACATCCAGCTCCAATGCAGCATAATAGGTCATGGGTGCACCTTCCATCCCTGCCCACTGGTTGCGGACAAAGCCCCTAAACATGGTGCCCTCATACCCCATCAGACCGGTGTTGTAATAGCCCTGCAGCTGGCTGAACTGGCTAATGTATTTCCTAGATTGGGCATTTGCGCCTAAGGACCACAGCAGGGCTACAGCTACTAGGCAAACAGATTTGATTATTTTCATTAGAATGTTGTTTTGCAAAATGGATAATTGGCGGTGAGAAAGCTATGTCCGGGCAGCATCAGCTACCCGGCTAAGTTTATTTTCTAAACAGGTTCAGCATTCCTTTTCTGGTTTCCCCTGTTTCTTTTACATCTATGACCCAATAATAAGTCCCGGTAGGCATTTCTTTGCCCCCGAAGGTTCCGTCCCATCTTTGGTCAGGTTCGGTGGTCACAAACACCCGATCACCGCTCCTTTCAAACACCTGTATCTTGACGTCCCTATAGCTGCGAAACTCAGGCACACCCCAGGTTTCGTTGACACCATCTCCATTAGGGGTGAAGGAATTGAAGATTTCTATTTCTTTGACAGATTGTCTCAACCTGTTGACGGTAAGCGTCTTTTTCAGCATGTTGCCATCCCGGTCAGTCACTTCGAAGGCTACATTGAACCAGGTCCTGCCTTCGGCCCTTTCCGAAGAGCTCCAAGAAAGTGTGTTGCCGTTCAGTTCAAAATAAATATTGTCACTGACTCCATTTACCAACCTAATCGAATGGATATTTTCTACCGGGTCCACTACAGTTAAGTCACCTACATGGACAAAATACTGTCCTTTGTCGTTTACAAAATCTGCCTTTGAAAGGAGCAGGTCAAGTGGTGCAGGCTTGGCAATTACAGTAATTTCTAAAGAAGGCTGAATACCGAGTTCATTGAATACCCCTCTTGGCAATTCCATGGTTCCCCTGATGAGGTAGCTGCCTCTTGCAAAGCGGTTGAGCTGCTCCATGTCCCACTTGACGGTTAAGGGAATTAGGTCACCTCTTTGATGTACTGCTATCATCTGCGGCGCTTCAAGTGTCGCACCCCATGCAACGGTCATCGGATTATTGCCTATCAACTTGGTTATAGACCTTTCCAACAGGTATACTGCCAGGCCAGTTTGGCTGTCTTTAATATACTCACTGCCGTTTTGGATGGCAGTTCCATCCTGTATTTCCACATAATCCGGCACCCTATCACCGTCTGTATCCAAGTAACTCAACGGATCATTGGGGTCTGTTCCCTGCTGCATTTCAACTGCATCAGGCACACCGTCCCCATCAGAATCCAGAAGGGATAGTTCACAACCATCGGCATTTACTTTGGCACCCGCAGGCGTGTTCGGGCACAGGTCTTTGTCGTCCATCACCCCGTCACCGTCGGAATCCAGTTGGCTCAGCGCACATCCGTCCGCGTTGACCATAGCACCTG
>DAIPZN010000112.1:0-13961 GCA_036782195.1 Cyclobacteriaceae bacterium
GGGTATTATTTTTCGGTGGGGAGGTGATGACTTGAACAAATTAAAAAATTTAACCTTCCCAAAAAAAAAAATTAGCCACACTACTTAATAAAATGCCCCCAATAAGCGTCTGACTTTTTGGGGGCATCTCTTTTGATTGGAACTAGCTGTATTTTAGTTTTTCTTCTCCAAATCTATCTTTACCTGTTCGGGATCTATAAGTCGGTTGATCTGATTTTTCTCAATCTCCCTGAACTTGGTCAGCTGTATATCTATCTGTCTTGTGATCTCTGTCCTCACTTCCTCGGCACCGTCGGTAGGCCGGTATTCACCAGTGCCTACTATGGCATTGAGGTGGGCCAGCTTGTTGTTAAGCCTGATAGGGAAATTCAGCGGATCCTGACTGCTTTGATTCTGGGTCTGATAAAGTTCCTTCTCTACATCAGTTATGGCCTGTACTATCCCTGCGATCCGCTTCTTCTGCTTAGGCTCCTTTTCAGCAAGTTCATTGAGTGCTGTTCTGTAGGAACGAATCAAAGTGATCGTCTCATGTGTTTCGGTCAACTTGTCCCTGACTTGGAGCAGGAAGTCATATTGGGCCTGAAGATCTTCCTGAGGAGTATCGTATCTCAGGTCTGGCAATACTTTAAAGCTTTGTGTCTGTGAGCTGCCATCTACGGTTAGCCTTACTTGGTAAGTACCAGGTACAACCTTTGGACCACGAAGCGGACCTGACCACATGATCATCCCTTCAAAACCTTTTGCATCCGGCACCCTCAGGTTCCAGTTGAACTCGTTTCCGCCTACTTTATACTTCAGCGTGTCTTTTTCTATTCCTTTGGAGGAAAACTCTTTCAATACCTGTCCACGCTCATCCAAGAAAGAAATTCTGACTTCTTCTTTCGGCTGTTCTTTCAGGAAGTAGTATAACAGCACTCCTCCTGCCCTATTTGTTCCTGCAGTCAGAGAAGGTTTGTTTACACCATCTAGCCTGTAGCTATCCATCGGCTTGTAAAGGTGGAATGGCTTGGCAGCAATATCATCTGCCAATTGATGTAATACCGTCAGGTCATCTATGATCCAGAAACTCCTGCCTTGTGTAGCTGCGATCAAATTGTTGTCTTTGATGGTCAAATCAGTAATCGGTACGATTGGAAGATTGAGCTGAAATGATTTCCAACTTGCTCCATCATCAAATGAGATGTACATACCAGTTTCTGTTCCTGCATATAAGATCCCTTTTTTAACAGGATCTGCACGGACCGTTCTGGTAAAATGGTCCTCGGCTATGCCTGCAGTGATTTTGGTCCATGTGGCCCCATAATCAGTTGTCTTGTAAAGGTAGGGTGCATAGTCTCCGTTTTTGTATCCGGTAGCTGCAAAGTACACCCCTCCTGCCTCATACGGATGCCCTTCGAGGCTATTGATCTGAATCCATTCTGGAAGACCTTTTGGTGTGACATTTACCCAAGTCTTGCCATTGTCTTTGGATACATGTACAAGTCCGTCATCCGACCCTGCCCAAAGCACACCTTGCTGTATAGGTGATTCGGTTGCGGCAAAGATGGTGCTGTAATATTCTACAGAGGTATTGTCTTTTGTGATTGGTCCACCGGAGGGTCCTAATTTTTCTTTTGCATTTCTGGTCAGGTCTGGGCTGAATGTCTCCCAGCTCTGCCCACCGTTTGTAGATCTGTGGAATTGATTGGAAGTGGTGTAGAGCACTTTTGGATTGTGCGGTGAAAAGAAAATCGGGAAGTTCCACTGAAAGCGGTACTTCATACCTTCGGCACCGTGGCCCATTGGGTTGTCGGGATAGACATTGACATTTCTTCTCGCACCTGTTCTATGGTTTTGCATTTGTAGCAATCCACCATAGTTGCCACCATAGACAATGTCGTTGTCCGTAGGATCCACTGCTAACCAGCCGCTTTCACTACCGGCACTGACTTCCCAGTCTTCTTCTGTGATGGCCGAACCTTCATTTCTGTGGTTGATGCGCATGGTGGTGTTGTCCTGCTGTGCCCCGTAGATCCGGTAAGGGAAATGGTTGTCAGTGGTGACGCGATAAAACTGAGCAGTAGGCTGATTCATGTAGGTTGACCATGTGGTCCCTCCATCATAAGAAACCTGTGCACCGCCATCATCGGCGATAATCATCCTTTGGCTGTCAGCCGGATCTATCCAAAGATCATGGTGGTCCCCGTGTGGCGCATTGTCACTGCTAAAGGTTTTGCCTCCATCCGTGGATTTATGATAGCTCACATTGAGCACATATACTGTGTTTTCATCTTGTGTGTCAGCATAGATACGGGTATAGTACCAGGCACGCTGCCGGAGGTTACGGTCCTCATTGGTTTTTACCCAAGTTTGTCCTCCATCATCCGAACGGAAAAGTCCACCGTTTAAATTTTCAACCATGGCCCACACCCTGTTGCTGTTCAAAGGGGATATGGTCACACCGATAATACCCAATGTGCCTGCAGGTAAGCCTTTGTTACGGGATATTTCAGTCCAGTTTTCACCGCCATCTGTACTCTTGAAAAGCTTTGAGCCAGCGCCACCACTTTCTAGGCTATACGGGGTACGCTTCAGTTCCCAAGTACTTGCAAAGAGGATATCCGGATTGTTCGGATCCATCACCAGGTCAACAGCCCCTGCTACCGGGCTCACAAACAGCTTGCGGTTCCAAGTTTTACCTCCATCTGTAGATTTGTAGATACCACGCTGTTCGGTAGGTTTGAAGATGTCACCTAGCACTGCAGCCAATACCACATCAGGATTGGTAGGATGAATTCGGATACGGGAAATAAAGCGGGTTTCCTCCATACCGAGGCTGCTCCAGGTCTTACCGGCATCTGTACTTTTCCAGAATCCATAACCATAGGAGACATTGCCGCGAACGGTTTTTTCACCACCACCGACATAGATGACATTGGGGTCGGATTCGGCTACTGCTACGGCACCTATGGATCCTCCAAAATAGCCGTCAGTGATGTTGGCCCATGATTTGCCGCCATCGGTAGTTTTCCAAACCCCGCCTCCGGTCGCACCGAAATAGAAGGTATTTCGGTCAGAAGCTAAGCCTGCCACGGCTGCTGAGCGGCCACCCCTATGCGGACCGACCAACCTCCATTGGAGGGCATCGTAATATTTTTGGTCAAAATCTTTGGTTTGGGCGATAGCTTCATGCAAAGAAGCCACAAACACCAAAAGCGCTAAGAACAGGTGTAAAATTTTCTTCATATTGGATACTTTAAAATAGGTAAGGAAAAATACAGCTAAAGGCGCAATAAATATCAAAAAATTGACCGCTGGCATTTATTTGGTCTAAAACTCCAATAGTATAAACCTATGGAAAGGAAAAGCCGAATGATGGTAAAAAATGTAAAATCAACTAAAAAATGGCAAAAAAAAAGCCCTCATATGAGGGCTTAATTGTTTTTTGTTGTTGCTTAAGCTTCTGCCGCAACAACGCTGACGTATGATTTACCGTCAAATTTCTTTCTGAATTGAACCTTGCCATCAGACAGGGCAAACAGGGTATGGTCTTTACCGATTCCCACGTTGTCACCTGCATGGTGTTTGGTACCTCTTTGTCTTACAATGATGTTGCCTGCGACAACAACTTCGCCACCGAATTTCTTCACACCAAGTCTCTTGGAATGAGATTCTCTACCGTTTCTGGAACTACCGACGCCTTTCTTGTGAGCCATAATGTTATAGATTTATGATTTCGGATGAAATCTTACAATGCGATGTTTTCGATTAATACTTTAGTGAAATCTTGTCTGTGACCGTTTTTCTTTTTGTAACCTTTCCTTCTTTTTTTCTTGAAGACGATTACTTTGTCACCTTTGACGTGATCAAGGATTTTCCCTGATACCTTTGCACCCTGAAGTACAGGAGCGCCTATTGAGATGGTTCCATTGTCATCTGCCAATAAAACCTCATCAAATTCGACGGAAGCGCCAGCTTCTCCGCTCAACTTAGGAGCGTAGACGTACTGATCTTTTGTTACTTTGAACTGCTTCCCAGCGATGTTAACAATTGCGTACATAAAGTATTTGTTGAAATTGAGGTGCAAATATACAGATCCTTCTTCTTAAAAAAAAGAACGAAAACAAATTCTTATTTAAAATCAACAGCAGTCAATTTTACCAAAATTGTCTGGATGCAGCAAAATACTGAAATTTAGCAAGAAAAAAAGCAGTAAAAATGAAAAAGCCACATGGCATTGAAATAAAGTACAAAAACCGAATTAATTGAAATTCAACCTATTACCCCAAGTTCCAACCGCTGATTTTAGAATATCTTTTTTTGACTATTGTTCAAAAAAAGACCAAAATTTCGGTCAAAATATTTTTTTGCCTGCGCTGAAAAAAAGTTTGCACCCCGATAGCGGGCCGTTAAACTTCAAGTATTAGAGCATTTATTTATATACAAAAATTTGTTTATCAGGATCTTATAATAGTTTGAATATTAGTCAAAAACAAAGGCTATTTGCCTAAAAACGGGTTTTATTTTTAGATTTTGTGTGCCATATTTGTTGACTAGGCTGATCCAAAGACAGCTTAAACTTTCCCGGCACAGCAGCACGAAGTTGTTTAGTCTTCTATCATCCAGAAGAATCGTAAAATTAAAATTGTAAAAGTGATGCAAAATATTGAACCCATTTTAGCGGAAAACAAAGGCCGATTTGTCCTTTTCCCAATTCAACATGATGATATCTGGCAGTATTATAAAAAAGCTGAAGCCAGCTTTTGGACTGCGGAAGAAATTGACCTTAGCCAGGATCTTAGAGACTGGAAAAACCTAAATGATGGTGAGCGCCATTTTATATCTCATGTATTGGCGTTTTTTGCTGCAAGTGACGGGATCGTAAACGAAAACCTAGCAGAGCACTTCGTATCAGAGGTACAATATACTGAGGCTAAGTTTTTCTATGGTTTTCAGATCGCGATGGAAAACATCCACTCAGAAACCTATAGTCTTTTGATCGACACCTACATTAAAGACAATGTAGAACGAGACAAGCTGCTCAATGCCATTGAACATATAGACTGTGTCAAGAAAAAAGCAGAATGGGCTTTAAGATGGATTGACAACGGCAGCTTTCAGGAAAGACTGATCGCCTTTGCCGCAGTAGAAGGGATCTTCTTTTCCGGTTCTTTCTGCTCTATATTCTGGTTGAAAAAACGTGGTCTGATGCCAGGACTTACTTTCTCCAATGAGTTGATTTCAAGAGATGAGGGGCTGCATTGCGACTTTGCCTGCCACCTTTACACAAAACACGTCATCAATCAGCTTCCAAAAGATACCGTAACCCGCATCATTGAAGATGCTGTGAACATAGAAAAAGAATTTGTTACAGACGCTTTACCTGTCAAATTGATTGGCATGAATGCCGACCTGATGTGTCAGTACATCGAATTTGTAGCGGACAGGTTGTTGATGGAACTGGGATGCCAGAAAATCTGGAACAGTACCAACCCATTTGATTTTATGGACATGATTTCGCTTCAGGGCAAAACCAACTTCTTTGAAAAAAGAGTGGGTGACTACCAAAAAGCTGGCGTCATGAAAAGCAAAGAGACCATAGACACTCCAAAATTCTCGATTGGCGAGGATTTTTAATACTTATCACCACCCTTATTTAATTCGTACAGCATGTTAGTAATAAAAAGAGACGGAAGAAGAGAATCGGTAAGATTCGACAAGATCACGACAAGGATTGAAAATCTTTGTTATGGTCTCGACAGCAATTACATCCATCCCATAGAAGTTGCCAAAAAAGTAATTGACGGCCTATATGACGGTGTGACTACCACTGAGCTGGACAACCTGGCCGCGGAAGTCTGTGCTTCACTGACCGTAAAGCATCCTGAATATGCAATTCTTGCTGCAAGGATTGCGATCTCTAACCTGCACAAAACAACAAGTCAGTCTTTTTCCAACACGATGAAAAGGCTGTACACCTATATCAATCCAAAAACCGGGGCCAATGCTTCACTCATCGCATCCGATGTTTATGGGGTGGTCAAAAACCATGCAGCCAAGCTCGATGAAGCCATCGTCTATGACCGGGATTTTGATTATGATTATTTCGGTTTTAAAACCTTGGAGAAAAGTTACCTGATCAAACTTGACGGTAAAGTCGTAGAAAGACCGCAACACATGCTGATGCGTGTTGCCGTGGGTATTCATAAAGAAGACGTGGATGCAGCTATCGAGACATACCACCTGCTTTCCCAGAAATGGTTTACCCATGCTACTCCTACCCTATTCAATGCAGGAACTCCCAAAGCACAACTTTCCAGCTGCTTCCTACTTACCATGAAAGAGGACAGCATTGATGGCATTTATGATACGCTGAAGCAATGTGCCAAAATCTCCCAATCTGCTGGAGGTATAGGCCTTTCTATCCATGACATCCGTGCCAAAGGTTCCTATATCAGAGGCACAAACGGCGTCTCTAACGGCATCGTACCAATGCTTCGTAATTTCGACATGACTGCGCGTTATGTGGATCAAGGGGGTGGTAAACGAAAAGGAAGTTTTGCCATTTACTTAGAGCCATGGCATGCAGACATCAAGGATTTCCTTGAATTGAAGCGTAACCATGGTAAAGAGGAAATGCGCGCCCGTGATTTGTTCTATGCACTATGGATCCCTGATCTTTTTATGAAACGCGTTGAGCAAAATGACGAGTGGTCACTTTTCTGCCCTAATGAAGCACCGGGTCTTTCTGATTGTTATGGTGAAGAATTCGAGAAGCTGTATGAAAAATACGAAAGAGAAGGCCGGGCAAGAGAAGTTGTAAAAGCTCAGGATCTGTGGTTCGAAGTACTGGAGTCCCAAATTGAGACCGGTACACCTTATATGCTGTACAAAGATGCAGCAAATAAAAAATCAAACCAGAAAAACCTTGGTACGATCAAGTCTTCCAACCTCTGCACAGAGATTATGGAATACACCGCACCAGATGAGGTGGCTGTGTGTAACTTGGCTTCCCTTGCGCTGCCCAAGTTTGTGACTACTGCTCCTGATGGCAAAAAGTACTTTGACCACCAAAAACTCTATGAAATTACCAAGGTAGCTACCCGCAATCTGAACAAAGTTATCGATATCAACTACTACCCTGTAGAAGAAGCGAGAAGATCAAACTTCAGACATAGACCTATCGGTCTTGGTGTTCAAGGTTTAGCAGATGCCTTTATGTTACTGAGAATGCCTTTTGACTCTCCAGAAGCTCGTGGCTTGAATGAAGACATTTTCGAGACCATTTACTTTGCCGCTATGGAAACTTCCATGGAATTGGCTAAAGTACAGGGAACCTATGAGACTTACGAAGGTTGCCCAGCTTCCGAAGGACTATTCCAATTTGACCTATGGGGCGTAACACCAAAATCCAACAGGTATGACTGGAACGACCTGAAAAGCAAGGTTAAAAAGTATGGCCTGAGAAATTCACTATTGGTAGCACCTATGCCAACTGCCTCTACTTCCCAAATCTTGGGCAACAATGAGTGCTTTGAGCCATATACTTCCAATATCTATACAAGAAGGACGCTCTCCGGTGAATTTATCGTGGTCAACAAGCACCTGATGAAAGACCTGATCAGCATCGGTATGTGGAACGACAACACCAAAAACAGGTTGATCGCTGCCAACGGTTCTGTACAGAACATCCCAGGTATTCCGCAAAACATCAAGGATATCTACAAAACCGTATGGGAAATCTCCCAGAAGGTCATTATAGAAATGGCAGCTGACCGAGGTGCTTATATCTGTCAGTCACAAAGCATGAACATCTTTATGCAGGACCCCAACTTTGGAAAACTGACTTCAATGCACTTCTACGCTTGGAAAAAAGGTTTGAAGACTGGTATGTACTACCTCAGGTCTCAGGCAGCTACCAGCGCGATACAGTTTACGGTAGACAAATCCGCCTTGGAAAATCCCAAACCTGCAGCAATACCGGTACAAGAAAAAACAAACAAGCAAGAAGCCATTGCCTGCTCACTGGACAACCCAGATGATTGCGAAATGTGTGGAAGCTGATAGATTTTAGTGTTGATTGATTCAAGTGAAGGCGCCGAAAGGTGCCTTTCTTGTTTTTGATCGGTTATGTTTGTGGATTTAAAAAGAAATTACTTGGAAGCCGGACCGGGATTTGGCTAAAGTCAATTAAAGTGCTGAGCACTGCGTGGATGTGAAGCTTAAAGTATAAATTTGTCAAATGGTACCGGACATCATTTTCCTTGTGTTGGCAATACTATTCCTTATTATAGGTGCTAGACTTTGGCAGAAAGGGAACCACCTCCTGCCCAATGGTAAATCAGCAGATGCAATTGTTTTCAGCAACAATAGAAATAATAAGGGCATGAGTTATCCTGTTGTCCGATTTTTAACCCACAACCAAGAATGGATAACAAAAGAACTTAGCATTGGGTATAACCCTGCAAAAAAAGAGGGAACAAAAATTCGGGTAATCTATGATCCGGATGACACCGGCGTGGTGGAGATCCATTCGCGATTCCAGCTAGAAATCCTACCCAGGATATTTGTTGTCATCGGATTATGTGGTTTTCTCCTGGGCATACTTGAGATTTTTATAATTACGGATATGATCCGGTAGTAATCCCACTTCATCAAAAATCCTCAAAAGGTCAAGGGGGCGTGGAATGATCCTACAGCGTTATGTCCCCAATGCGTCCTAAAGTTTAGAAAAGATGGTGATCAGAAATGCAACTCCTGAAGAATCCAGTGCCATTGCCCCCCTTTTGGTCTCTGCCATGGAGGAAATCCTTTATCAGTTTATTGGAGAAAACGCTTATGAGAAAGCGCTAAGTTTTATGGAAAAAATGGTTCGGAAAAAAGACAACCAATATTCCCATGAGCATTGCTGGGTGGCAGTATCAGAAGATGGAATCGTAGGTGTTGCCCTTATCTATGATGGGGCACATTTAAAAGTCCTGCGGAAACCTGTTGAAGCTGCATTGAAAAATCTTTTTGGCAGGGAATTGAAGGTAGAAGAAGAAACACAGGCAGGAGAATTTTATATAGACTGTATAGGGGTAGATGCCCGACAACAAGGCAAAGGTATAGGATCTGCACTGCTCCGTTTTTTAATTGACCACTATTGCCATCAGCAAGGCAAAATACTAGGCCTTTTGGTAGATCGGGACAATCCGAAAGCAAAACAGCTATACCTTAAAGTGGGGTTCAAGCCCAGGGGTGAAAAAACCTTTGCAGGCAAAAAATTTGATCACTTGCAGTTTTTAGTTAGAAGCGAGAGGCGAGAAACGAAGACTTGACACAATAGATCAAAAATCCACTATTTCAGCAATCCCATCTCTTCTTAATACTATTTCACTTTGCGTCAATCTTAGCGGATGTAGCGTGAAATAAATCCAGGAGGGAAAGCGACAAAACAAGAAGAACCAAGAGGCTTCAAATAAAATTGTTTAGAAACGGAAAAGCCTTTGCTATTGCCAAAATACTACAGCCCGAATTTGAAGAGTCATAGCTCAATACTCAATACCCCTTTCTCAAGACCACTTTATGAATCGCATCCAGCAAGCTTCCCTCCTCTTTGGTGTCATTGCCGAGTTCCCAAAACATAATCCCACCTAAACGTTTGTCTATTGCATAGCGGGTTTTGAGGGCAACGGAGACAGTATCGTCATAAGAAAGCAATAAGCTGTCAGCTGCTTGGTACATAAAGGGAGCTTTGGCCTTTTCATCCCAATACCTGACAAAGCTGCTGTCCGGTTCATACTTACTCCTGATCTGATGATAGGCATACCAGCCGATATGGATGCTTCTTCCTCTCTGGTAAAGCCCCTGATTGACAGGAGGAACTCCCTTCCAAACCCTGCCATAAAATGCAGCTCCAATGATGATCTGTGCAGGTTTTACACCTCTTTCTATTAGAAAATCAACAATCCTTTCCACTGAGTGGGGACCACTAACAGGATTCCCGTTTGCTACAGCCAGACTATCCAGATGCCTTTGAAATGGAGTCTTGACGATTTCTTCCCGGTCTACATGTCCGAGTGGGGTATGATGCCCTGTATACATAGATTCTCCGGAAACCTGATCATAGGTCATTACATTCATGAAGTCAGCATATTGCATCACTTCCTGAACCTCTATGAAATCATAATAGCGCTTCCATCCTGCCGAGGCAAAGGTGAGCAGTTTGGGTTGATCGAAACTATCCAACATTTTCCTTAAACCCTTCATCAATGCAGTAAAATTCAGTGTATCCTCAGGTCTAGCCATGGTACCCGCCCCAGAAATACCAGGATATTCCCAATCCATATCCATTCCATCAAGTTGGTACTCCGTGATAAATTCTCTGGCACTTTGAATAAATTTAGCACGGCTCTCGGGAGTGAGGGCCATATCTGAAAACCCATCAGCTCCCCATCCCCCACAAGCAATCATTACTTTAAGATCCGGATTTCTTTCCTTTTGCCTCACCAAAGCCTCCAACTTCGGTCCTGCTTCATCCGGATTCCTGAATTTCATTTCACCATCAATGACATGTGTAAATGAATAAATGATATGCGTCAGCTTTTCAACAGGAATTAAATCCGGCTGATAATCCCGCTCAGGCACATAATAAGCCATGACCACCGGACTAGGAGGGGCAATTGCTGATGGTGTTGCACATCCAATCACTAGTAAAAAAATGACTGTGAAATGAAGAAAATAATGCCTACGCATGAGAATTAGTTGATTAAAATTTTAAATAAAATAGAAATACTTTTTGAAAAAAATTATAAAATACCAAAAAAGCAAATATTTTTATAATTGAATAGATATATAAACAATATCCACTAGGATAGCGTGTTCTCTACCATCTTACAAGATCCGGAGGTTTCCCGACTTTAATTCATCAAGGATAGTCAAAAAACATAATTCATGAATTCAGTTAGACAAATTTTATACTTTACCTTATTATATTGTCTTGTATCAGCCTGTCAAGCCCCTGAAATCTCGCCTTTTGACATTTCCCCTGCAGCATCTATGGATCCAAACCGACACTTGGAACCATTTCCTGCTATTGCTATTCCTGATGGGGTAGATCTGGAATCACCGATTTGGAAAGGAATAGATCTCAGTCCCCATCCCCCGGTAGTCCCTGTTTCAGCCAATGAACAACGGAAAACATTTGTCCTAAAACCAGGGTATCGCATGGAGCCAGTACTTTCTGAACCCCAGATCAGGGAACCTGCTGCCATACAGTTTGATGGCAACGGCCGAATGTATGTATTGGAGTTACGCTCCTATATGCAGGATCTAGAGGCAACGGGAGAACTTTTAGCTACATCTAGAATATCGCGATGGGAGGATCTGGATAATGATGGTGTGTATGAGACCGGGACTGTTTTTTTGGATAGTTTGGTATTCCCCCGATATGCGGTGCCTTTTGGCCCAAACAGTATCTTGTCTATGGAATCCAATGAAGACCATGTCTATCGCTACACAGATACGAATGGAGATGGCAAAGCCGATAAAAAGGAAATGTTTGCCTCTGGTCTTGGTCGCTCAGGGAATGTAGAACATCAGACCAGCTTCTTGACTTGGGCGCTGGACAATTGGATGTATAGCACCTACAACAACAAGCGCATCAGATGGACGCCTACAGGAGTCATACAGGAAGATAGTGGCAATCCATGGGGACAGTGGGGTGTCACGCAGGACAATTATGGGACTTTGTTTTTTCAAGATGGTGCAGGTGGAGTACCACAAGGATTTCAGTTTCCAATTGTATATGGCAACTTTCAGGTAAAAGGAGCACTCAAAGAAGGTTTTAGAGTGCCTTACAGCTTGGTCCGTCTGGCAGATTTTCAACCTGGTATGCAAGAAGCAAAACCAGATGGATCATTGGCCAATGTGACAGGAGCTGCAGGGAATGATGTATTCCGGGGCGACAGGTTGCCCAAGGATCTAATTGGAGACTATATCTATGGGGAGCCGGTGGGCAGAATCGTAAGGAGGGTGGTATCCGAAAAGATTGACGGGCTTACTTATTTACAAAACAAATACATCACAGAAGAGTCAGAGTTTATTCAGTCTACTGATCCTCTTTTCAGACCTGTAGATATGGCTACCGCCCCAGACGGGACACTTTACATTGTGGACATGTACAGAGGCATTATCCAAGAAGGGGAATGGACGCAAGAAGGCAGCTATCTCAGAACAAAAATCCAGCAATACCAAATGGATGATGTAGTAGGTAATGGAAGGATTTGGAGACTTTCCTATGAAGGCATGCCCAGAAATACCCAAAAACCCAGAATGTATGAGGAATCATCCAAGGAACTGATCCGGCACTTGGAGCATCCCAACGGCTGGTGGCGCGACATGGCCCAACAGACACTGATTCTCAATCAGGATAAAAGCATTGTCCCCGATCTCATTAAAATGGCAGAAAGTTCATCCAATGAATTGGCGCGGATACATGCACTTTGGACTTTGGAAGGTCTTGGAGGTTTGGAGACAAGCCTTGTGAAAAAATTTATCCAAAACACAAGTCCACAACTTAAAAAGCAAGGATTAAGAGCTGCTGAAACATTGTATAAATATGGGGAAAAAGGGTTTGCTGAGGTATTTGCCAAAGCAGCTCTGGATTCAGACCCAGAGGTAGCCATTCAGGCCCTATTGAGTGCACATGTCCTGAAAGTTGATCAACTTGAAAACCTGATTAAAACCTCCCTCCAGCAAAACTCGACACCTGGTGTTCAGGTAATTGGCGCTCAACTACTTGAAAAGTTGGTTGAGGCTAAAAAGACAGCTGAAACTAGATTTGGAAAAGAGGAACAGACTCTATTTATCAAAGGAAAAAGCATATTTGACAGCTACTGTTCAACCTGTCACGGTCCAAAAGGTCTAGGTTCTCCTGCCGGAGAAGGCCGTTTGATTGCACCTCCATTTTCGGGTTCTCCAAGGATTCTAGGTCACCCAGAGTACGCAGTTAAAGTAATGTTGCATGGGCTAAAAGGTTCGATTGATAACAAGGAATACGAAGGGGTGATGATTGCCATGAATGGAAATGATGATGAATATATTGCTTCAGTACTTTCGTACATCCGAAATGACTTCGGCAATAGTGCTTCCTTTATTTCTCCTGGATACGTAGGAAAAATCAGAAATGAAACTGCGTCACGAAAGTCCAATTATGATTTTGATGAACTTGTTGGAGAGATTCCCAAACCATTGACCTTCCAGGAGAATTGGGAAGTTACAGCGAGCAGTACAGCACTTCAGGGAGTTGGTGCTACAAGAGATCCAGGATATGCATTTTCGTTCAAAGGTTGGAAAACAGATTCTGTACAGGAGCCTGGAATGTGGTTTATTGTGCAGCTTCCTACACCACAGCGTTTGACTGAAGTCCAGTTCGATGCAGGAAAAGAAAACTTCCCTGTCCAATATGCAGTATCTGTCTCATCTGATGGCCGCAACTGGACCCAAGTAGCCCAAGCAAAGGGTTCCGCTGGCATTAATATAGTTTCATGGGAACCTTTTGGAATATTCAATTATGTAAAACTAGAAACAAAAGCTAAAGCAGAAAATCCTTGGTCAATGAAAAAGCTGACGTTGTACGCCCGTTGAATGACAAATAGTATCGGGAATTAAGAAGTGGGAAGTTAGAAGCTAGAAGTTAGAGGTTAGAAGTTAGAAGTTAGACTTTTTGGACCTTTGCTGATTCGGGAGATGCTTTACCGGAGACAGGCCTTTTTTGGAAGGCTTTGTTTCACGCAACGTGCACAACGGTAGACGCAACGGACGCAAAGGGGAAGATACAACATCAAAAAATTCTTATTTCTTGCGTCTTGTGTCTTTTGTCTTACGTCTTACGTCTTGTGTCTTATGTCTTATGTCTTGCGTCTTATGTCTCACGTCTATTCCCTCCAAACGCAAAAAAGCCCGCAGTTGCGGGCTTCTGTATGAATGAGGCGGCGGCC
>DAIPZN010000113.1:0-13855 GCA_036782195.1 Cyclobacteriaceae bacterium
GTTAAGAAATACTTAACTCATAATTTTACATAATTTAAAATGTTTTTATAAAAATTTCATGTATTTCATTAAAATTTGTTACTTTTGAATCAAGTATTAAAAAGTTGGAAAAGCTGCTATACTCACCCCTAAAAACCTATTAAAAAATAGCTTCACTTTGAAGAAAGGCTACCATCCGGTTGCCTTTCTTATTTTTTAGCCAAAGCTTGATCTAAATCCTGAAGCAGGTCATCAAGATGTTCTAATCCAACCGACATCCGAATTAAGTTTGGCGGTGTAGTGGAATCCGGGCCTTCCACGGCAGCTCTTCTCTCAACAAGGCTTTCCACTCCTCCCAAACTTGTTGCATTGGTGAAGTAGTGAAGTTTTGAAATAACCTCATCTGCAAAGTTGGCATCTCCTGCAACCTGAAACGATAACATGCCACCAAATCCTGTCATTTGCCTAGCTGCAATTTCATGACCTGGATGTGATTTCAATCCAGGGTAAAATACTTTTTCAACATTCGGATGCTGGTCCAAAAAAGTTGCAATCACACCTGCATGTTCTGCATGTCCCTTCATGCGATAGGGTAGCGTTTTGATACTCCTGGTCAACAGATAAGTATCAAAAGGTGAAGGCACCGCTCCTCCTACCTGTTGGACAGTTCTTATTTTTTGCCAAAAACCGTCGGTCTCTGCCGCAATCAATGCCCCTCCTAAAATATCACTATGACCACCTAGGTATTTGGTACTGCTATGCATCACTATATCTGCACCCAAGGCAATCGGATTTTGGAAAACAGGTGAAGCAAAGGTGCTGTCACAGGCCAGTTTAACTCCATGTTTTTTGGCAATCGCAGCAATTTCAGCAATACATGTAACCTTCAAAAGTGGATTTGATGGTGTTTCTATCCATATTAGCCTTGTCTCTTGCTGCATTGCTGCATGAACCTGATCCAAATCAGTCATGTCAACATAAGTCACCGTCAATACGCCTTTAAAAAGCTGGTTGAGCTGGGTCCGTAAGCCATGGTACATGTCATCAGGTGCCACTACATGACTACCCGCCTCCAAGGCTTGGAATACTGCCATTCCTGCTGCATTGCCCGATGAGAAAGCAGCTGCCTCCGCTCCTCCTTCCAATCTGGCTAGCAACTGCTCTAGTGCGGCCCTATTGGGGTTGTTTGCCCTGGAATAGATCAGAGAACCTTCGTGGTGTACGAAAGTTGTAGAAGTAGTAATTGGCTGTACAGCCGGCTGGTTGGTATCTGTGATAATTGTACCTGCATGGATGGCAATGGTCTCGAATTTCATTTAATTATTTTTTGCCAAGATAATTGTTTTGGTCCAACGAAAGGTGGCATAGTCAATTAGAACCTCCAAGAAATAAAAAAAAACACGGTCAAACTACTGTCTGCCGTGTTTGAAATCTCTTTAAATTCTATTTCCGCTTTCTCACCAGAAGGTTTATAAAGCTTCAGAAATATCTCGAAAAGGTAAAAACCTGGAATATCCCATCTTCGGTCTTTCGACCAGTTATTCAAAGAGAATTTGGATTGTGGTGCATTTGCGGACGAGCATATTCTTTAAAATGCCATCACCTGATCCTATCCACAGATCGGACCAGCATTTCATCTTTTCTGATAAACCTGTTGGCAAGCAGATTCATGATCATACCTCCAAAAATGGCATAGAAGCCAAGTACAAAAGCACCGTTGACTTGCGGATTGATCGCCTCATTGGCAGAATGAGCTGTCCAGACAATAAGCCCAACATTGGTAACCATTACAATGGAGTTGATCATGTTGATCAGCATTTGCTTTCCACGGTCTTTGTACTGGGAAAGGCTAAACAAGGCAAGCCCCATCGCAAGTAGCGCCAGTCCAGCTATAAAATATTTGCCTTCCTGACTGACGGTTTCTTGAGATGCTATTTCAACAGTCTTTAAGGTATATGCATTGAGTGTGGTCATTTCTGTCTGAGCAGGATTTACCTGGTGCCAAATAGGAAACAGCAGTACCAACAACATGGCCACAGCCACCAAAAAAAGGAAAATGGATTGTACTCTTTGTATCATGATCTAGATGTTTACACAAAGAAACAGGGTAAATATATCAATCGCAAGGAAAGCGCATGTGCCCACTAAATTTTGGAAGAGAATAGTATCTTTGTTGCCTAGATGACAGCGCCCAATAGATATTTCCTTGAACTTGCCTACAAAGGTACCCGATTCCATGGATGGCAGATCCAGGTGAACGCGGTTTCAGTCCAGGAAACCTTGGAAAAAGCCCTATCCCTGTTGCTCAAGGCCCCAATAGCCATAGTAGGAAGCGGGAGAACCGACACTGGGGTGCATGCATCACAGCAGTTTGCACATTTTGATTGTGCACAGGACTTAGACACAGCTACAACGCTTAAAAAACTAAATGCCATACTACCCAATGACATCTCCATTTACAGCATCTTCCTAACAAAAGCAGATGCCCATGCGCGGTTTAGTGCTACTTGGAGAAGCTATGTTTACAAGATCAACTTGCGTAAAAATCCGTTTGAACAAGAGGGCTCCTGGATTGTTTTCAGGCAACTGGATGTGGAAAAAATGCAGGCAGCTGCAGACTTGCTGCTCAAACATGAGGATTTTGAATGCTTCAGCAAGATCAAGACCGATGTAAAAACCTTTAACTGTAAAATAAAAGCTGCATTTTGGGAACAAAAGGAGCATCAATTGCTATTTCATATAACTGCCAACAGGTTTTTACGTGGAATGGTAAGGGCGATAGTCGGGACTTTGGTAGAAGTGGGAGCCGGTAAACTGAGCGTGGCACAGTTTCAGAAAATTCTTAAAAGCAAAGACAGGAAGCAGGCGAAATCGGCCGCTCCTCCCCAAGGACTCTACCTCTGCCAAGTAGTTTACCCACCCGAAATATTATTAAACAACTGACATTTTGAGCCTGGAAAAAGAAAACATCAAGAGTGGGGAAATTATTGATACCCAAGTACTGCTAAAGCTATACAGGTTTGTAAAGCCATATGCGACGCAGTTTTACGGTTTGGTATTTCTGACAGTTTTTCTGGCTATACTTGCCCCTACCCGCCCATATTTTATCCAAATCGCTATTGATACCCATATTGCAGGGGGGGATTATGATGGTTTGCTCAAGATCATCTATCTATTGATATTTCTGATGGTACTGCAGGCAGTAGTGCAATTTGCCCATACTTATTTATCAGGCTGGATAGGTCAGGTCATCATCAGGGACATCCGGATCAGGCTTTACCGCCACCTTCTCAAAATGAGGCTGAAGTTTTTTGACAATACACCTATCGGAAGGCTTGTCACCAGAAACATCTCCGATATCGAGACCCTTTCCAACGTATTCAGCGAGGGACTCGCAGCCATAATCGGCGATCTCCTGCAACTGATTACCATTTTGGGTGTGATGTTCTACATTGATTGGAAGCTCACCTTAGTCAGCCTTTGTACCCTTCCTTTGTTGATCATTTCTACTTATATCTTCAAAGAAAAAATCAAAGTAGCTTTCAATGACGTCCGCAATGCTGTCTCCAACTTGAACTCTTTTTTGCAAGAGCATATCACCGGGATGAACATCGTGCAGATTTTCAATAGGGAAAAAAGGGAATACGATAGGTTTGAAGAAATCAACAAAGACCACCGCAAAGCACATGTCAAGTCGGTATTATATTATTCCGTTTATTATCCCGTATCTGAAATCATACAGGCCATAGGTACCGGGCTTGTGGTATGGTACGGTGCAGTAGGGATTTTTGACATGCAGATTCAAGTGGGTGTGGTGATTTCCTTTATCATGTACCTACAGCTTTTTTTCAGGCCCATCAGGATGATTGCAGATAGGTTCAACACCTTGCAACTGGGTGTAGTAAGCTCAAGCAGAATTTTTAAATTACTGGAAAATGAAGATCAGATTCCAAATGAGGGCAACCACGCCCCTGAAAAAGTAAAAGGGCACATCCAACTGGAAAATGTCTGGTTTGCTTACAATGATGAAGAATATGTGCTGAAAGATATCAACTTTGAAGTGAAGCACGGAGAAACAGTCGCTTTGGTGGGCGCTACAGGTGCAGGCAAATCCTCTATCATTAACCTGATCAGCAGGTTCTATGAAATCAACAAAGGGGCGATCAAAATAGACGGTACAGATATCCGTGATTTTGAATTAGGTACCTTGAGAAAACATATTGGTGTAGTACTTCAAGACGTATTCCTGTTTTCAGAAACAATATTTTACAACATTACTTTGGGAAATCCCGACATCACCAAAGAGCAGGTAATGCATGCTGCCAAGCTAGTGGGCGCCAAAAAATTTATAGAAAAGCTGCCAGGTGGCTTGGATTACAATGTCATGGAACGTGGCGCCACTTTATCTGTTGGGCAGCGACAGCTGATTTCATTTGTCAGGGCCATGGTCTACAACCCAGAGATCATCATCTTGGACGAGGCAACATCTTCTGTAGATACCGAGACTGAGGAGCTGATCCAAAAAGCCATTGGGAAAATGATGAAAGGAAGAACTTCCATTGTAATCGCCCACAGGCTATCGACAATCCAAAATGCAGACAAGATTATTGTGCTTCATCATGGGGAAATCAAGGAAATGGGCACCCATGATTCATTGCTGGAGTTGGGTGGATACTATTCCCAATTGCATCAGATGCAGCTGAAAACCATGGCGATAGGCTAAGAAAATTTTCGCATTGTCAAACAAACTGTCGATCAGCGTATTTTTTTTACAGTATATGTCGCTCATTTGCACAACTGCTTTATTTTTGTGCCGTTAGAAAGACATATTTTGCAAACTAAACCAAGCCAATTGTGAAGAAGTTATTGATTTTTGCATTAGCCATACTGCCCGTATGGAGTTTTGCCCAGGAAGCTGGAATAGGATTGAGGGTCGGCGAACCCTTTTCTGTTACATACAAGACATTTTTGGATGACAATATCTCTGTAGAGGGAATGTTTGGCAGGGCCGGAATCAATAGTGCCCAATACTATATCCGTGCTTTTGAAAATAACCGACCTACACCAAATGCCTTTTATGGAGGACACAGTACCTCAAATTCCTATTCATTAAACCTTCGAGCGGCTTATCATGAAAATTTCACTACCGATTTGGATATCTCATCAGGCTATTTGCTAGGATATGTAGGATTGGGTGCTCAGCTGCGTACCGCAAGGGTCGATTATGCTTATACTGATGCCACTCGTTCTACCTTTGGTGTTTTTAGGGAAAACAGGACCAATATTGACTTCGGACCTGAAGTATTTGGTGGAGCGGAGTATTATTTTGATGAATTGCCCATGAATGTTTTTGTGGAAATCGGGGCATTCATGGAATTACTTGATAGATTTGGACACCTTCGGCTTCAAGGCGCTATCGGTGTAAGATACCTTTTCTGATATGCGCTATACCCTGGGGATTATTGCTATTCTGTTTTTGGGAGGAGCATTGCTGTTTTATGTTCTTGGAGGTTTTGCTCCGGTTGACATAGAAAACAAGCAGCTGTCTGAATTGAAGCTTATGGGGTATGAGTACAAGGGAACTCCCCAAAATGAAAAACTCAATGAGATTTTCCGCACCATCGAAGCACATAAGAACCTGCATCCTGAAGCTCATTTGTACACTATCTATGAAGTAGAACCTGCAGGCAAATCAGACACCTTGGTGGTTTTTGTAGGTTTAGATGTGGAAATTCCAGATCGCCCTGGATTGCAAAGTAGAGAGTTTCCGGAAGGACCTGCCATTGTGGCTTCAATTCAGGCACACAGGTTTGTGATGCCATCTCCTGCCAAAGTAAAGCAATACATTCAGGAATTTGCTGAAGAAAACCGGCTACCCTCTCCCTCTGTGTTTGTCGACAAAATCATAAGTCACCGAGAGATCCAAGTTATAGCTTACTCTACTCCATAACCTGCTAAAAAATTGGTATAATTTTAGCATATTAAAAATTTAAGGATGACCCAGGACTTTCACCCGTACTGCTTCTCCTGAATAAATATTTTCACCTTCTAAACAAACACTTTATGAAAAAGATAGCAGTATTGCTGATAATGGCAGTTTTGGTATTGCCACTCGCCTGTGTCGGACCTACCGGACCTGTTGGCCCTCCTGGGCAAGACGGGGTGAACATTGTCGGAGAAGTGTTTGAAGTGAATGTAAATTTCACTGCAGCCAATGAATATTCAGAAATTTTTGATTTTAAACCTCCAATTCTCCCTGGTGACATGGCATTGGCCTATATCCGTTGGGAATTACAAGGTAGTACGCCAATATGGAGGCCACTGCCTCAGGTTGTTTTTCTAGATGAAGGATTGCTGCAATACAATTTTGATTTTTCAAGAAATGATTTTAGATTATTCTTAGAAACTACTTTCAATCCCAGTCTGCTTGACAATAGTTGGACAAGAAATCAAAGGTTTAGGATTTTGGTTATTCCAGCAGACCTTCTTGCCAATGCAAGAATGGATTTCTCCGATTATGAGGCTGTAATGAAGTATATTGGGGCTACCGAAAAAGATTTTGTGAAGCTGGAACCGAAGGGAAAATAAGCGTGCACCAAATGAAAAAGAGCTTTTCAACTTAATACAAGAGACCTGGCTGATTCTGTCAGGTCTCTTTTTTGTTGCTTTCCTCCCAATAATTACAATCCTCTTCTATCTTTGCGGCATGCAATTGAAAAATGATTTATTGATCCGGGCAGCCAAAGGAGAACAGGTAGAAAGGACGCCTGTTTGGCTGATGCGGCAAGCAGGAAGGATACTTCCTGAATACAGGGCGGTAAGAGATAGCGTAAGCGGATTTATCGAATTGGCACAGACGCCTGAGTTAGCGGCTGAAGTGACAATACAGCCAGTAGACATCCTAGACGTGGATGCAGCCATTATTTTTTCCGACATACTGGTCATCCCTGAAGCAATGGGACTTCCTTATGAAATGGTCGAAAAAAGGGGACCATGGTTTCCCGAGACTATAAGCTCCCCTGCAGATCTAAAGAAATTACGCATTGCAGATGGTGTAGATGATTTGAGCTACGTCATTGAAGCAATCAAAATAACGAAAAACGCACTGGCCGGTAGAGTTCCCCTCATCGGATTTGCAGGTGCGCCTTGGACTATTTTCGCCTATATGGTGGAAGGTTCCGGGAGCAAAACCTTCTCGAAGGCGAGGGCTATGTTGTATACCCAACCTGAATTTTCCCATCAGCTGTTGCAGCTAATTACTGACAGCACCATCAATTACCTCAAGGCGCAGATAGCTGCAGGGGCTGATCTGATCCAGCTCTTTGACAGCTGGGCAGGTATCCTTCCGCCGCACCATTACACTGAATTTTCTTTAAAATACATTTCCCAGATCTGTGATGCCATTGGGGATGTCCCAAAAACTGTTTTTGCAAAAGGCGCATTTTTTGCCCGTGAGGACATGGGGAACCTTGCCTGTGATGTCATAGGATTGGATTGGAACATGGGGATAGCCGAATCACGTAAATTGATTGGCCCAGACAAAACCTTACAGGGCAATCTTGACCCGGCTGCTTTGTATGGCACGGCCAAAGAAGTCAAATCTGCTACTATACAGATGATGGAGCAATTTAAAGGCTCTAGACATATTGCCAATTTAGGACATGGCGTTTATCCTGATATCAATCCAGATATGGTGAAGGTCTTTATTGAAACGGTAAAAACTTATTAAAATTTTAATTTACATCAGTATTAAAGGCGGCTCCTTCGGGGGCCGCTTTTTTTTTGCATTAATCAAAAAAACAGCTAATAAATGAAAATACATTAAAATTTATAAAGAGTGATTATTTTTTTGATCATAAAATTTCGAATTTTTTGTTTTTTTAAAAATATTGGTTCATATTTAACCCATCAATCATTAAAAAAGCGATTATTTCAAAAATAATGGTTGATTTATTAACCTATTTCTCATTAAACCATTAAAAACCTATGAAAAAAAAATCTACAACACTCCGTACTGGAGCTTTAGTGCTTTGCATGATGTTCTTAGCACTGTTTTCTAACAACCTAATGGCTCAAGATGATGACAAGTTCAGTTTTGATGTCTCTCTAAATTCAGATCAGTTCTTTGGATTCTATCCTTTTTTCCAAGGAGCCTATAGCCTAAGTGACAAAACAGATTTTACTTTTTACGGCATCCTTTGGTCAGGTGGTACCGGCGGTGGCTGGGGCAACTGGACTGAGTTCGGGATGGGCTTCAATTTCAATGCGGCTGAAGGTTTATCGATCAATCCCCAAATCGGCTTCTTGGGAGGAAGCTTACTTTCTTCAGGTACTGCAGGACCTGCTATATTTGGAGACGGTATTGTTCCAAACTTGACTATCAACCTGGACAAGGCGAAAACTGAAGGCCAAATTTATGCTGGATTTTATACACCCCTTAGAGATGAAGCCCCTGCAAACGGCACAACACTCTCTTATTTACACTACTGGGCAAATTACGGCTTCAAAGTATCTCCAATGTTTTCATTGGGCGCACACTACGAGCACCTCATCAATACAGGCGGATCTGCGGTATCAGAATCCACAGATGTATATCAGTGGCTCGGTCCCTACGTACAATTTTCTAAGCCAAGCGGCGGACCTTTTGCAAGATTTTCTTTCGGAACTGATCTTGTAGATGGAAATGATTCCTTTTTTAAGCTGACGACTGGATTCAATTTTTAAAAATAAGGCCGGGTAAAACCGGCCTTATTTTTTTACAATAACTTCATCTCCCACACGAAGCCGCACCCCACTCCATAGAGACATATTCTGACCAAACATGACTTTGCCATTCACAGTGCGGTAAGCAGCAAGCGTTTTCAAAGGCTCCTTTCCTTTTTCTGCAGTGTCTTGATTGACTGTTGTCATCACACAACGCGCACAAGGTTTTGTAATTTTAAATACTGCCTCTCCAATTGCTATTTCAAGCCAATTGTCTTCTTCAAATGGCGCTGTCCCACTTACAACAAGATTTGGTCTAAACCTCTCCATCCCTACAGGCTCATCAAGCCTTTGGTTCAAATCCTCCAAAGAGCCCTCCCCTATCAGTAAATATGGCATGCCATCAGCAAAACTTACAGCCTCGTCAGCTACTGCATATTTGGGGTTTACTTTTCTCTTTACATGCTCTGGCATCAACACAAGATCACATTCAATTCCAAGTTGCTCCGAAAACCATGAACTGTATTGCTGCCCTACAAGATCAGCATCAACTTTATCATCCCAAATCGTAACAGCAATGGTTTTTGAAGCTTTGGTCTCATACGGAACAAGTAGTTCATGGGAATCCTGATGCTTGTGTGACACCAGTAAACCTTCATCAGACAACTTAACCTGAAGCAAGGCCATTTGAGGATACTTCCTCTGACTCAAAAACATTCCGGATTTATCAACCAACATCCAACGACGGTCATACCTGAAACCTTTTTCTTCTAAAAACCAGGAATCTAATTTTATCCCCCCAAGGGATTTGATGGGATATATAAAAATCTCTTGCAGAACCATTTTTTTTATGGACAATTTAATCTCTCCATCAATAGCCTACAAGGCTACACCGATAACTTTTACAAAGGCAACAACAAAATACCTTTTACCATATTGGCAACTGGGGAATTTTGGGCATAATGAAATTGGGATACAACCCTTATTATCGGGGAGTTGGACAAACCAATCTCCTTCAAAATATTTTTCAGATTAAATAATAGCAAGCAAAGAAGGCCAACGGCCAACCATTTTGCTAAAATTTTGATGGAATGGACATTTCTTTTGACAGGCATATCCGTTAGATGACTGAAGCAGCCAAAAGGTTGCACGAAGAATCAGGTTTTCAAGGCAAACCCTGTCAATTCAACCACTACAAGTGACAAGCTGGTTTTGAAAAAGGGCATGTGATGACATGTTTTCTGTCAAACTGACACGACAATACCGAAAAAACAGCTTGGCACATGGCTTGTCAATAAGGAAAATGTCATTTAATGTTTGTAATCAATAACTGAAAAAACATATACAATCATGGGAAAAATAATAGGGATAGACTTGGGTACAACCAACTCCTGCGTAGCCGTAATGGAAGGTAACGAGCCGGTCGTAATCCAAAATAGCGAAGGTAGAAGAACAACCCCATCCATTGTAGCCTTTTTGGACAATGGAAATGGAGAAAGAAAAGTAGGTGATCCAGCCAAACGCCAAGCAATCACCAACCCAGCCAACACGATCTCTTCTGTAAAAAGATTTATGGGAAAGAAATTCTCAGAAGTTTCAGAAGAGAAAAAACATGCTTCTTACAAAGTAGAACAAGGACCAAATGACACCGTAACAGTCAAAATCGGTGACAGATCCTATACTCCTCAGGAATTGTCTGCCATGATTCTTCAAAAAATGAAGAGCACAGCGGAAGATTTTCTGGGCCAAACAGTAACAGAAGCAGTCATCACTGTACCTGCTTACTTCAACGACGCGGAGCGTCAGGCAACCAAAGAAGCAGGACAAATCGCTGGCCTCGAAGTAAAACGTATCATCAATGAGCCTACAGCTGCTGCTTTGGCTTATGGAATGGACAAGAAAAACCAGGATCTTAAAATAGCTGTTTATGACCTTGGTGGTGGAACTTTTGATATTTCCATCCTTGAACTTGGCGATGGGGTATTTGAAGTAAAATCCACCAACGGCGACGTACACTTGGGTGGTGACGACTTTGACCAGGTCATCATCAACTGGCTGGCCGAGGAATTCCAGTCTGAAGAACAGATAGATCTCCGAAAAGACCCAATGGCACTTCAAAGGCTTAAGGAAGCTGCTGAAAAGGCAAAAATTGAATTGTCAAGCTCTGCATCCACAGAAATCAACCTGCCTTACATTACCGCCACTCAGACAGGTCCAAAGCACCTGGTAAGAAACCTGAGCAGGGCAAAATTCGAGCAACTTTCGGAATCTCTGGTAAGGAGATCTATGGAGCCTTGCAAGAAAGCTCTTGCGGATGCCGGCATGTCTCCTTCTGATATTGATGAAGTCATCTTGGTAGGTGGGTCCACAAGAATCCCTAAAATTCAGGAAGAGGTTGAAAAATTCTTTGGTAAAAAACCTTCTAAAGGTGTAAACCCAGATGAGGTGGTTGCCATTGGCGCTGCAATTCAAGGCGGTGTATTGACAGGAGAAGTGAAAGACGTGTTGTTGCTCGATGTAACCCCACTTTCTTTGGGCATCGAAACAATGGGCGGTGTCTTCACCAAACTTATAGAAGCCAACACTACAATTCCAACCAAGAAATCAGAAGTGTTTTCCACTGCTTCTGACAATCAGCCTGCTGTGGATATCCATGTACTTCAGGGTGAAAGGGCTATGGCTAAGGACAACAGGTCTATCGGAAGGTTCCAACTCTCCGACATTCCACCTGCACCTAGAGGTATTCCGCAAATCGAAGTTACATTTGACATTGATGCCAACGGTATCCTCAATGTATCAGCTAAGGATAAAGGAACTGGCAAAGAGCAGAAAATCAAGATTGAAGCTTCTTCAGGTTTGTCACAGGATGATATCGAGAGAATGAAGCGTGAAGCTGAGGCAAATGCTGCCAATGACAAAGCTGAAAAAGAAAAAATCGAAAAACTCAACGGCGCGGACAGTCAGATTTTCCAGACTGAGAAGCAACTGAAAGAGTATGGTGACAAAATTTCCGAAGGCAACAGGACCAATATCAACGGGGCACTTGACCAACTGAAAGCAGCCCATGCAGCCAAGGATCTAGCTGGTATAGAAACTGCGACCGAAGCACTCAACAAAGCTTGGGAAGCAGCGTCACAGGAAATCTACAACGCCACACAAGGTGCGGGAGCCCAAGGAGCAGGACCACAAGGTTCGGCTGATGCAGGCACATCCAATGCCGGAGACGGCGTATCTGATGTAGATTACGAAGAAGTGTCCGAAGACAAAAAATAAAACTCAATATTTCTTTATCAACGGCATCTGTAGACAATATAGATGCCGTTGTTTGTTTCACCCTAAACCACGGCCGCATCTTGTAAAAAAGAATCTGAAGGTCTACCTATGTTAACCATGCAAATTACCCCGGAAAACAAATTGAAAAAGCTGATAATCGTAGGCGACAGGGTATTGATCAAACTCCGGAAATCCGACGAACGCACTTCTTCCGGATTATACCTTCCCCCTGGTGTTCAAGAAAAAGAGAAAGTGCAGCAGGGCTACATCATCAAAACAGGCCCTGGATACCCTATCCCTGCGCCAATGGAAGATGACGAACCTTGGAAAGATAGAGATGAAAACATCAAATATATTCCGCTACAGGCTAAAGAAGGAGATTTGGCAGTATTTCTGCTCAATGGTGCTTATGAAGTTATGTATGAAGGGGAAAAATATTTCATTGTCCCACAGCACTCCATCCTAATGCTGGAAAGAGAAGAAGAACTTTAATAAATACGATTGTCCGCAATTGCAACAAAATGAAAATGCTTTTGGTTATCTGGATGAAAGACCGAAGGCTTAAATATTACAGGTTTTAATTTTTTCATTAAAACCTGAATTTTTTTGCCTACTGGTATAAAAGTGAATAAACATTTAAAATAAAGGGGGGACTTAAAAAGTCACCTCTTATTTTTTTAAGTTATAGGCTGGAACCGATCCATTAATCCACCGTTCTCATGGTCAGTAAGGAGAAAAAGTTGAACCTGAGGTCTCATCCGCACATCTCCGAAACTGCCGATGTGACTTTCTATAATTGTCTCATCTTTCATTACCTCTCCTCCTTCAACAACCAATCATGACCACATCCATTTATCATTCCAAAATCAGGTAAAATAATTTTTAAGTTGTATTGCCATCGCCTGTATAAAATGCCAATCAAGAAGGTTTAACACTTTCTTCCAAACACACTTTAGCTTCGCTACCACCAAAGCTTCTTTCCTACAACAATTGGTTTGGTGTCATATTCAACCCCATGAGTTACTTACAGCAGTCATAGCTTTTTTCCTTTGTATATCGCGAATACAGGATAACTGCCAATAGGTTGATGTTGGATACCTTCGTCTTAAAATCAATGACATTTCCAGGTGGTTTTAGTGTTCAAAGAATAAATTTCAAATCTAAGGCTACTTTAGGCTTCCCCAAACAAATTGATCTTCTTCCGAATTCTTCTATCTTCTTTCAACCTGCTCATTATTTCGGCAGGGTCACCTAAATCTGCAAAAGACAGCGTTAAAAATCCTTTAATTGGTGGAAAAAATTGCCATACCATCATAGAGAATTATCCATTAATTTGAATCCTTTAGATCGCCAACGCTTATTCTTGTAAGTTGGGAGGAAAAATCTTTCATCTTTCAGTTCCATCTAATCCAAATCCTGCTAGATCCTATCTAAATAAGGTACTTTAGCATCATCCACTATGCTGAAAAATCCGATCATCAAAAATAGACCGAATATATAGGCAAAAAAAAGGACGATCACTCGTCCTTTCATTAATTTCATATGATTCTTTTAATTGGATTTCCAAGGTTTTTTGTTTTTAGCTTCAGGACCTGTGACCCTTTCCCTTGGTTCAGTACCTACCGAAAGCACCTCCATTTCCATTTCTTGCTCCCATACCCTTTGATTTTTGGCCTCAGGACCTTGCTGATCAACGGGTGTTGTTCTGACAATCAATGAACCTGTTCTGGCTTGTTGCTTCCATGGTTTATAATTTTTTGCAGCAGGGCCTTTTAATTCTTTGAATTCCTGAGCATTGGCAAATGAAACTGTGAAGAATAAAGCGATGATGGCAAAGGCTAACTTTTTCATGTTATATATTTTTGGGATGTTTAATTTCTCAAATGTATATACGTAAAAG
>DAIPZN010000114.1:0-13765 GCA_036782195.1 Cyclobacteriaceae bacterium
CTGCAGCACACTTATTACTGCAAATCTTTCAGGATATTCAGATAGCTGAAGGAGCAATTGCTCTTCTGAAAAAGTAATTTTGTATCCCCGCTGACTATTCCATTTTTTAATGTCTCTTAAAAAATCAAAATTGACAAAAGGTCCTGTTGTCACTGTGAAACCCAACTGTTTCATTTTAGGCTTGAATTTCGCCTTATATTCACTTGCCTTTTTTTTAATTTTTTTTTCTCCGACAAATATTTGATGATTCAACAATGCCTGAAGTTGATATCCGGATGATTTCAAAAAGTATCCAATGATATCGCTATATTTTTCATAACAGATCGGTGGTTGGACGATTTTCAGGGAAGCAGCTCCTTTTTCAAATAAGGCTTTTTCTATCTGATCTAAAAAATAAGCTATAGAAGTAGGGTTAGGTGCTTCATAGCTCCAGATCCCCCCAAATGGAAGACCGGGAAGTGAGACAGCTTGTCCTTGAGCATCTAGTGAAACAAGGGTGGAATACTTGATTTTTCCGCCCTTTAGTAGCGCCATCCGGTAAAAGGATTTGGCAACTGCAGGCCTGAAATTCAGGAGAAAATAATCATAACGAGGAAAATCAACCTCCTCCAGTAAGAATTCCGTGTTTGGTTCTGTATGCTCGTTGGAGTTTTTCAAAGTCTTTTTTGTCTCTTATATAATCTGCTTCTGAAAATTCCCTATCGGAAATTCCCAAAAGCATGCCTTTTTCCTGGAACTTCACAACACACCAGGTCTGCGCAGGAACATATAACACCTGATCAGCCTGTGACAATTGAAAGTTAGTGATTTCACCAGATAATGTCTCTAGTTCTATACTTAACTTCCCTGCTAAACAGACCAGCATTTGGTTTTCATCAATATGCGCATGTCCTCCTCTGCTACCCCCATTGGGTACATCATGAATCCAAAATATCCTCCGAATAGGGAATTCCTTTTCCAAAGCATCTTCAAAATAATGAAGTATACCATTTGGTCCACCTATGGAAGCAACTTTAAAAATATTGGGAAAACGAATATCACTCATTGAAATGCTAAAATAAACTTCTTCGGCAAATCTACCCGTGCCATGGCCTGATTTATTATTTTTGGACTGTCGGATACTTCTAAATTAATTTGACGTGAACCAAGAAGACACTTTTTTGACGATAAAAAATAATGCCCAAGGCATATATAAGGAGAAAGGCAGTAAGTTCTTGGCTTTCGCTTTCCCTGTTACCGACGAACATGACATCAAATACCATCTGGAAGAACTCCGAAAAACCTATTATGATGCAAGGCATCACTGCTATGCGTATATGTTGGGAAAAGATCAAAAAAACTTCCGGGCAAATGACGATGGTGAGCCCAATCACTCTGCAGGAGATCCGATTTTGGGACAAATCCGTTCGTACCAACTAACCAATGTATTAATTGTTGTAGTCCGCTATTTCGGCGGAACGAAATTAGGGGTCGGAGGACTTATTTCAGCCTATAGAACAGCTGCAGCGGATGCGCTTAGTCAAGCAGAAATCATTACATCCATTGTCCATCATCGTGTAGAAATTAAATTCCCGTACCTGATGATGAATGAGGTCATGAAATTGGTGAAAGAATATGAGTTGGAAATCGTATCTCAAGACTTCAATTTATCCTGCTCACTTACCCTAAGCATTCGCGCGGCTCTTCTTGAAGATGCCGAAATCAAACTCAATAGGTTAGAAGGCGTTACTTTTGCTATTGATTAAAAAGCTCGTCTAAATATCCTTGGTATTGGAGTTTTTTATAAATTTCTAAACAGGCCCAAGCATCTGTAGCGGCATACAGTAATTGCTTGTCAGTCAGAATAGGTGCTTCCCAATTAGAAACTTGTTCAGATTTAGAGATCCGCATATTCAACACCATGGCGGAAAGATTCCTTACGCCTACATTGAGAAATCCAATTTTGCGGAGCTCTTCATTTAGATCAAAAAAAGCATTAGGCATAAAGCCAATACACACTTTCCGCAACGCCCTTAAATCATCCAATACTGCCGCGCCTATTTTTACTATGTTTTTATCTTCGAGAATCTCCTGAAAAAGTTCGGGTACACCCAACTGATTGACCCTTACCAGAAATGCTTCTTCTGATGTAGCCAACTGAAGTAATGCTACTTGATATTGTTTACCTCTGACAAATGAGGGTCTAGTCTCTGTATCGAAGCCGATGAGGCTGTTTCCTTTAAGTCTATCGAAGGCTTCCTTTACTTTTTCCTTTGAATCCACTAGAAAAATCTCCCCTTCAAATTGTCCCAGTGGTAATTCGTTTATTTCATCTTTGGATATGCTTTTCGCAATCATACAGCCAACTCTTTTTGAATCTCCTTCAATTCCTCTTCATTATAATAATTGATGCCCCAATTCATGTAACCGAATAAAATTGTCATAAACGGGCTAATGATGTTAAAAAAACAATATGGAGCATAAGCAAGTGTCGCTACCCCTAAGACTGAAGCTTGTGTAGCCCCGCAGGTATTCCAAGGGATAAGAACAGATGTGACAGTAGCGCTATCTTCCAATGTTCTACTTAAGTTTTCGGGTTTTAGCCCCCTCTTTTTATAGATGTCAGCATACATCCGCCCAGGAACCAAAATTGCCAGATACTGATCTGAGGTGGTAAAATTAAAAGCCACGCAAGTTGCAGCGGTAGAAGCAATCAATGATCCTACGGTATGTACACTTCTTATAACAGCTTCTGCCAAAACCCTAAGCATCCCGCTGACTTCCAAAATCCCACCAAACATCATCGCGCAAATAATCAACCATATGGTATTTAACATGCCAGACATGCCACTTGTTATCAAAAGTTCATTGACTATTTCATTGCTGGTACTGATACTGATCTCTCCATACAGAGCCATCATTACCGCTTTAAAAGATTGATAAATGTAAGATCCTCCTTCTCCGGCAATAAATTGAATAACCTGTGGCTGAAAAATCACTGCAAAAACACCCCCCAAAATCGCACCACTTAATAGCGCCGGAACTGCGGGAACTTTTTTTATGATCAAAAACAATACCACTGCAGGTACTATAAAAAGCCATCCATTTATATTGAACTGCTCCAAAATCACCGTTGAGATTTCTTTAACTTGATTGACAGAACCGTCTGCACTATTGGTAAATCCTATGATCCCAAAGATGATAATCGTGATTAAAATGCTAGGAAAGGTCGTTTTAGTCATGTGCCGGATATGGGTAAACAAATCTGTTCCGGCCATAGCTGGGGCAAGATTGGTGGTGTCAGACAAAGGAGACATTTTATCTCCAAAATAAGCTCCAGAAATAATTGAACCCGCAATAAGCCCCTCTTCAAAACCCAATGCCCTACCGATACCCAATAGCGCCACCCCAACAGTAGCCACTGTGGTCCAACTGCTCCCTGTGGCTATAGAAACAATCGCACTGACTATACATGCAGCAATAAGAAAAATAGTTGGATTTAAGATTTGAAGTCCATAATAAATCATTGCAGGTACAATACCACTCAAAAGCCAAGTTCCTGCAAGCGCTCCAATCAATAGCAAGATAAGAATACTTGACATGGCAGAGCTGATGCTTGCCACCATTCCATCTTGAAGCGCATCCCAAGGAATTTTAAGACGGTAAAAAGCCAATAGCCCAGCTACAGCTGCCGATAAGATCAAGACAATCTGATTTGATCCCGAAAGCCCATCTGTTCCAAAGACCATGATATTGATGGCCAGTAAAACAATCAAGAAAAGTATTGGAAAAAGGGACTCAAGAATTGTAGGTTCTTTGCGATTTACTACCATCAAATGTTATTTGAAAATTAAAATCTGAAATTAATGAAATTTTGAAATTTATCCTTGTTCGAGATGGATTAACAGTTCGGAAGCAACTTGCCAACCTAAGGCTACACCCATTCCTCCCAAGCGTACTGCTATCCCTACTCCAGGGCAAACAGATTGGATTAAAGGCTTTTTGTTTGCGCCAAAAGCCATTATCCCTGACCATTCCATGCTTACTTCAAGTTTTTTCCCTGGAAATATAACTTCCTCAACTAGCTCCAAAAGATAAGACCTTATCTTCGGATTAATTCCAAAATCTGTTGTCATTTCTCCTTCAAAATCGACATTACGACCTCCACCCAACAAAAGCCTTCCGGAAACCTGTCGGAAATAAACATATCCCTTGTCATAATGAAAAGACCCTTTCCAAGGGATTCCTCCTGGTACCTGTTCAGTAACCATAACCATCCCTCTACCGGGAGTGATTTGAAGATCAGGTAGTAACTTGGAGGTAAAGGCATTGGTACAAATGGCTAACTGTCTTGCATTAAAGCCTATTGCTGTTGAGACTGGGTAATTTTTGACTTTAACCAGCTTCTCTTCCAAGTCAATTTCTTCAACAACTGCACCTGTCAGAATTTTTATCTGTAAAGAAAGGCAGGTGGACCATAAGCTTTGGACAAATGCACCCGTATCTAACTCTCCCTCAAGGCTGTTATGGACAACAACTTTAACAGCAGGGCCAAAACCAAAATGTTTTACATCATGAGTTATCTTAAAAACATCCTGCTTGAACACCTTGTGGAGCAATCCATTGATTGCATCCAAATGATTCAGAACCGGTAGCTGCTGATCCGAAATGAGCTCAAACCCACCACTTGCCACATACTTGAGAGCTGTGTCACCAATTTCCTTTCTGATGGCCTGAAGCCCAAGGTACCTGCGTTCCACCAATTGCAAGACTTCAGATTCAGACATTGATTCAAGATCGTCAAGAATTTCTGTTAGGCTTCCAAAACAAGCGAATCCTGCATTTTTAGTACTTGCGCCACTTGGCAATATCCCCCTCTCCAGGATTAGAACTGATTTTGAGGGATATTTTCGTTTATACTGAATGGCCGTGGACAACCCCACTATACCGGCACCGATTACAATCAGGTCGTACTTAATCAAATGCTCCCTTTCCCAATAACTTAACATCCTTAAAATCTTTTGCAGTATTTTGATGTCTATTTATTAATTTAATGGAGATAATCCAAAAGTAGTCGCTAAATCAAATTCCTATGAGAAAAATAGATGCATTGCTTCATGAATATGGATTGAGCCATCAAAATGACATAAACAAAACAATCCACTGGATCTGCGTGCCAGCTATTTTTTTCAGTATTGTTGGATTAATTTTTTCAATCCCTGCAGGTCCTTTAGAGATCCTTACACCCTTTTTAAATGGATTTGCCAACTGGGCGACACTGGTTTTACTTGTTGTCTTGATCTATTATGTTTCGATTTCTCCACCGCTCGCTCTAGGGATGTTGTTTTTTTCAGCGCTTTGTTTGGCATTGGCAAATCTGATCCAATTGGTTTCTCCAGTGCCCTTGTGGTTATTGAGCATGTTAATTTTTATAATAGCTTGGGTTTTTCAATTTTATGGACACAAAATAGAAGGCAAGAAACCTTCCTTTTTAAAAGATGTTCAGTTTCTCCTCATCGGTCCGGCATGGCTGATGCATTTCATCTACAAAAGGCTTGGATTAGCCTATTAGACTTGAGATCAATTCAGTTGCAGATCATTTTTTAGATCCTTTTGGCCTATCCACCACTTTGGCAGGATTTAATTGTATTTTTAGCTTTGCGATTGTTTACATCATTTATTCGTCTACATGTTCCCTTCTGTTTTAGCCGCCGTAGAACTCCCCATGCTATCTGATATCGTGCTGATTTTCGGCTTGGCATCATTGGTAATCCTGCTTTTTATGCGGCTCCGGATCCCCACTATTATAGGCTTTTTATTTACCGGTGCCTTGGCAGGACCATTTGGATTGTCTCTGGTCAATACCTCTACCACCGTAGATGTCCTTTCAGAAATCGGCGTAATACTTTTGCTTTTTGTAATTGGGATGGAATTCTCGCTGAAGAGTCTCATGGCGATCAAAAAAGCTGTCTTTATAGGCGGATCTTTACAAGTAGGGTTAACAATTTTTGCCTCTACTTTCCTTGCCAATTTGATGGGATTTGATTGGCATGTTGCAGTTTTTATAGGTTTTCTTTTTTCACTTAGCAGCACTGCCATTGTGCTCAAACTTCTTCAGGAAGCAGGACAGGTTAATACCATTTCAGGAAGGACCACTTTGGCAATTCTGATTTTCCAGGATGTCGTCATCGTTCCTTTAATGTTATTCACCCCAATGTTGGCAGGGGAATCAGAGAATGTTCCGCTTTCCTTATTTATGATGGCGCTCAAAGGCACTATTGTGATAGTCTTGACGATCATCAGCGCGAAATACCTTGTACCAAATCTCCTCTTTAGAATAGCAAAAACCCGAAATGAGGAGCTGTTTCTGCTCTTCATCATTGTCATATGCTTTTCCGTCGCTTATCTAACGTCTTTATTGGATTTGTCATTAGGTTTAGGGGCTTTCTTAGCTGGACTGATCATCAGCGAATCTGATTATAGCCATCATGCCACAGGCAAGATCCTTCCTTTCCGAGAAGTATTCCTCAGTTTTTTCTTTGTGTCAGTAGGCATGCTATTCGATATAACCTTTTTATACTCCCACATTTTTACCATTTTAGGTCTTACCGTTCTCACCTTTGTCGTAAAACTCTTATTGGTGACCATCTCGGTCAGGGTTATTGGTCAGAACCTGAAAGAAGCATTGATTGTAGGCCTATCAATCTTTCAGGTTGGGGAGTTTTCTCTGCTTCTTGCCAAAACCGGTCTCAGATACGATTTACTCGATGAAGTCACTTACCAGTATTTCCTAGCAATTTCTATTTTGACGATGGCGGTAACTCCCTTTTTGTTGAAGTATAGGGAAAGCATTGCGACGAAACTGATACATAAATTCATACCTAATAATTTGGCCCAAAAGAACGACCCTGTCATCAAGTCCAACATCGAATCGGATGAATTGAAGGATCATTTAGTAATCATTGGCTATGGGTTGAATGGCCGCAATCTTGCCAAAGCAGCCAAATCAGCCAAAATTCCCTATGTCATCGTTGAAACAAATCCTGCTACTGTAAGGACAGAATCAGCAAAGGGAGAACCTATAGTTTTTGGAGACGCTTCCAATGACACTGTTCTTCAACATGTCTCAATACACAAAAGCAGGGTTGCTGTCATTGCTATTTCCAATGCGACTGCTACCAAAAAAATCATTTCATCCATCCGCCATATTACCAACAATCCCTTCATCATCGTCCGAACCAGGTATGTCAACGAAATGGAAGAAAACCATAAGCTTGGGGCAGATGAAGTAATTCCTGAGGAATTCGAGACATCAATTGAAATCTTTACCAGAGCGCTACAAAAATACCTTGTCCCGAGACATGAAATTGAGAGCTTTACAGAGGATATTCGAAGCCATAATTACGAGATGTTCAGAAAAACTACAGTCGATGAAATCGCCCACTTTAAAGTAGATATTCCGGAAATCAGGTTAGTCAGCCTCAAGGTGGAAAAAGATGGCGGACAATTCATCAACCGTCCCATTCAAGAGATCAATTTTAGGGAAAAAACAGGTCTAAATTTAGTGGCCATTAAACGGCAAGCCCATACCATCACAGAGATTACCGGATCACATAAACTCAAGCTGGGAGATATCCTTTATGTAGTAGGAAAAACGGAAGCTATAGATGAATTCCAAAAACATATAGAAATTGATTGAATCAATCCTTTTCCTGAAGGAAAGGAATTTTTCCTACCTGGGTCAATGCAAGGCTGTTCTGGGCATTTCTGATGTTGTTGATGATGGATTTTTTTTCTCTTGCCGTCAGTCTCCAATTGAGTGAAGCTCGCTGCAGCTCCTGTTCCTGCACATTTACAGCCCCTTTGGGCTCAGCAAAACCTCTCTCCCGTAAAAATTGCGCAGTAGAATATTCAAACTCAATTCGATCTAGGGGAAACGGCAATGTTTCTTTCATTCTATTATAATGCATTTCGTTGTTCAGGGTCTGAACATTGTCCCAATTGATATAGATGTTCTTCAAAGGCGTAAACAGCTTTTCTAAAAATCTTGGAGGCTGTTTTTGCTCAATTTCAGTAAATTTTTCAGAATCTCTAATTGTAATCAGGGTCACTCCGGCCGTATTTGCCGCTATCCATTCCTGAAATACATATAAAAACCGAAGTGCGTCCTGAATCCCAAAATTATCCGCCAAGCCAGAATCCATCGTCACCATTCTTGGCTCTGAGGGTAGCTGAATGTTGGGCGTCACAAAAGGAAATGAAGCACCCATCCTTAACGCACTGATGAATCGCAGACTTCCAGAATCCTGTTCTCTGAAAAAGCGAAGGAAATCTATTCCCTGACTCTTTTCATTGTATTCTTCTCCCCTATCTCTAGAAATGCACATATAAGCCATAGAGTGAGGTGAAATGTAAAGCTTTCTGCCGTCATTGGTGATTAATGGAGCAACTGGCAGCATGGGTATCTGGCTTTCCCATTCAGGAACAGCATACGCCTCAAGAGGTTTGTCCATTATTCCTTTGGTATTTTGACTCAATTGATTTTCAAAAGCAAACCCTCGGTCTTTCAAATAGCGCCGTTGGTTGTAGTCAAAATATTGGTTTCGGATCAGCATATCATTGACCAACATGGTGAAAATGATCGGGTTGAGATTGTCGGCTGAGATCTGATCCAAATAATCAGGAGAAAACACATCCACACCTCCTTTTAATGATGACTGCAAATATAATTCCCTGAAAAAAGCAGCTCCAACCAGTCCACCCGATGCACCTGTGATCAACTGGGTATGTTTGAATAATTGTTCACCACTTACCTTCTCAGCTTCCTGAAGCACACGTAAGGTCCACAAAGCTGCCCGCTGTCCACCTCCACTTGTGGCTATCAATACCATCCGAGGTTTTTTGTCCGCCGGAAATTTATTTCTCCAGTTGTTCAATATTTCAAGGGTATGCTCTACATCCTTGCTTACTGAATCCGGATGAAGGTTCTTCTGCATTTCCCCGAGATTGTAGCGTGCAGGTTCAACCTGATAGTCCAAACCGAATGCCGCATGGGGTCGGTTGAGCAATTCTGAACTGGAAATCATGTTGAATCCAATCAATCCCCCAAAAACCAAGGTAGCTGACCATTCCCTAAACCAAAAAGCAAGCGCTCCAATGACCATAGTTATGATGGCAAAAAGCAATAACCCACTGGCCGCTGCAGGGATCTGAAGGAGTGGGTTTTCACGAAAAAAACCTAAAACCAAAATCAAACCAATAAGAACAGCTTGTATGATTAATAAATTCAGGTGGTTCTGATCAAATACGCGCATCAATTGCTGCCCTTGAAACCGAGACAAGTCATGCCGTACTTTTCTAAACCTGAAGTTGATATCCAAATATTCCAGCACCTTGTCTTGCTGCTTTTTACCTTCTCTAATCTGTTTGAGGATATTGGCCCTAGAGATGCTGGTCTTTTTTAATTTCTTTTCGAGGCTATCGGCAAATAAGACAAAGAAATCTTTGTTGGTGAAGCCAAAGTAACCGAAAAGAAGGAGGTAGGTTATAAATGTCCCTCCGCCAAAACCCAATAGGTAATGGAATACCACCCACCTGCTTTCATGTTCATTGTCGAGCTGGAAACCTATGAATGAACTGAGGTACAAAATGTAAAAAAACAGTGGAATTAAGGAGTTGTTCAGGCAGTAATGAATAAATGGTTTGGGAACAACGGCTAAAAATTTAAACTGGGCCCCTACCAGGATGTAAGTCGTCATATGAAAAGCCATCGTAAAGACAGCAAGACTGATGCTAATCAGAAAAAATCCTTGCCATGAGACTGAATTCAGGTACTCAGGATCCAAGAATAAAAAAGGAATTCCTAAAACCGCCCCGAATTTTTGCAAGACGATAAGTGAGAGCAACAGCCACAATGCCAGCAGGAGCAGGTTTTTCCTGAGGTGCAGGGTCAAAAGCTGAACGGGAAAACTGTAGTATATCTTTTCCCACATAGGGCAATTAGCAATTTGAAAGGTTAATAATAAAGAATTTTAATAGATTTTTTCATTGTCGGTGTTGTCAATATACATTACCTTCGAACAGCTAAAATTAATAATTCAATTATGAGAATCTGGTTTTTGTGCAGGGTAAAATATGCCAAGGAAAATGAGCAAGGTTTGCTTAAGAATGTATCTGAGCAATACCTCGTAGATGCCGTTTCCTTTACTGAAGCTGAAGCACGAATTTATGATATGCTTGGCTCTGTGATCAGAGGAGACTTTCAAGTGACCAATATCAGCAAGAGTAATTTTGTGGATGTGTTTTTCTATGAAGACATTGACCTATGGCATAAGTGCAAAATCACCTATGTGGTAGCAGATGCAGACAGTGGGAAAGAAAAGAAAGTCACCCAGTTTATGTTAGTTACAGCTCATGATGTCAAACAGGCTTATGAAAGGATTTACGAAAGCCTCAACAACATGTTGGTGACTTTTAGAGTCCCAGAGGTAACTGAAAGTCCAATCGTGGAAGTGTTCCCTTATGAAAAAGACGAAGAACTCAATCCTCCAGTACCTGCCAATCTGAAACCGGTCAGCTCATTTGAAGCTGAAGTAAGAGCATACGAAGAAGGGGAAGATTAATCCCCTTTTTTTATTCCCTCAATTGATGTTTGATCACGAATTCAATGAGTGCATCAATCGGAATACCTGCTTTAGCTGATGCATCCGCAATATCCTCCCTACTGACTTGGGCAGCAAATGATTTGTCCTTCAATCTCTTTTTCACACCTTTTACTTCCATGCCCTCATAACCCCCGGGTCGCATGAGTGAATAGGCATGCACGAATCCTGACAATTCATCAAAGGCATACAACATCTTATCCATTTCTGATTCTGGCTCCACGCCAAAGTGCCTAGGTCCATGGCTTGCTATAGCTTTGATGATCCTTGGATCCACTTCTCTGCTTTCTAACTCATCAATGATTTTGGAGCAATGTTGCTCAGGCCATTGATCCCAGTCTGCATCATGCAAATATCCAGTCACTGCCCACATTTCTTGGTCCTTGTCATCAAGTCCTTTTTCAGCGGCAAAGCACTTCATCAAGTGGCCTACTTGTTTCATGTGAAAAACCAATTTTGGGTTCAATACCCAGTCATTAACAAGGGCCAATGCCTCATCTTCTGAAGGAATGGAACCCATATGCTCCGGTTTTCCAAATACCTGACGATTCAATTCTAATGTCATATCCTAAGGTATTACTATACTGCTCACGAAAAGCTGTTTTGGATTAATTACCGCCCTTTCACTTACCTCAGGCTAGTTTACATCAAATTTATGACTTTCTAAAAGTATTTTTTTTGAACCTTAACAGGCTATTCAATTTTCAATAAGCTATTTCCAACCCTAAAAAATAAAGCTGGAGTGGCAACTTCAGACAAGTCGCCACTCCAGCTTTTACTCAAATAGCTTATTGATAAACAGCTTTAATAGGCAAGCTGAAAGAAATGTTATCCCATGCAAATGAAATGGTTCCTTGCCCACTTTCCTGCTCTTCAACAGTAAATTGAAGTTTTTCAACAGGTGCATCAAGTTGTGTTGGCTTTACCTTAATCCTAAACAGATCATCTTTTTCATCATAGTCATCTGCCAAGTGTTGTTCCCAGTTTTTATTGATGATCACAGTCCATTCATCTTGACTTGGAATAGTAAACAAAGCATATTTTCCTTTAGGCAATAAATTACCAGAAACCTCTACATTATCTGATACGGAAATGCTTGTCGCGGAATGCGCTCCTGTGACCCATACGTCCCCAAAAGCTACCAATCCACCAAATATCTGTCTCCCACGCACACTTGGCGCAGAATAGTCCATGTGCACATGAGTTGAGCCAATATTTGCCATTGCAGTTTCTCTAGGACTTTTGGACTGTTGACCTTGAGAACTGCCAGAGTGGTCGTGGTGCTCATGATGCCCATGATGGTCGTGGTCCTGATGATTTTTCTGGTTGTTGCATGATGCCAAGAGTAAAATACCCAAGCAAACTACCAATGAATGAATTAATCTGATCATATTGAAATATGGGGTTAAGTTAATTAATGTTGATGCCCTGGTTGGGTTGAATTTTCTTTTACTACATTTTTTCCTGGCTGATACACCTCTTTTACCTCTCCACAGGTCAGCATTTTGTCTCCGAAGTAAGGGTTCCGGATTTCTTTTTCGCTACTCAGCCAATAAGCTCCAGTATCCTTAAAGGCCATAGGGCAAAATTGTCTATAGAATGTGGAACTGTTGATTCCATATAATTCAACTGCCTCAATCAACAGATCCGAGAGGTTCTCAAAATGCTTGCGCTGTTGCTCCACGTCATTTTCTTTAGCGATCTCTTCACTGTTTCTCTTGATTTTTGGTTGCATCTCTTTCCAGAGCTGAAGTGCCTGAGGAGTTAATTCTGATGGCGTCACCTTAGCCAAAGCTGTTTGAAATGCAGGTACCGCTTCACGTGTGGCCTTTGCATCAGTCTGAACCAACGCGTCTTTGATTGGAAGGTAACGCAGTATGACCGCTTCCAGCTGGTTTTTAAATTCTTGAGGAACATTCAATGTTTTAGAAACCGGAGGCATCATCATGCTGTAGTTTCCGCTCAATTGAGCAGCAGCGTCTATAGCGAATACCCCATTGCTGACAACATGCTCTCCTTCTTCTAAGCCTGAAACAACTTGATAATTGTCCCCGGACCTTGGCCCCAACACGATTTCTCTCATCTCAAATGCAGGGGCTTCTTTATTTCCTTTTCTAACGTACACGACAGATCTTGGGCCTGTCCACAACACTGCCGATTTGGGCACCTGCAATCCATATGAATGATCAGATTTCCCAGTACTAACTGTTGCACTCACAAACATTTCAGGTTTTAATCTTAAACCGCTATTGGAAGCCTCAGCCCGTACACCTACCGTTCTGGTAGCTGGATTCAATACCGGATCGATATAGGTAATCTTTCCATTGAAATCCATTCCAGGATAAGCGCTTGCCTGAAAAGTAACTGCATCTCCCTTTCGAAACAAGGAAAGATCAGACTCATAAGCGTCCAAAATCACCCACACTTGACTGAGGTCAACTATGTCAAAAAGAATCGATCCCCGGCTGACAAAATCTCCTACAGCAACATTTCTTGAGGTCACTATACCGGCTGCATCAGCAAAAACATCCACATGGGTCTGCACTGTCCCGGTGGATTCAATGTTGCGGATCTGTTGTTCGGTAACTTTCCATAATCTTAGTTTTTCTTTTGCAGCCTCATACAGTAATGGCTGCCTTTCCTTCATCTTTGCTGCTTCCAAAAGCTCTTTCTGGGCTGTAACCAGTTCTGGTGAATAAATACTTGCAACCTTCTGCCCTTTTGAGATCTCCTGTCCCGTAAAATTAACAGCCAATTCATCTATCCTACCTGCATAATTTGCAGCGATACGTTTTACCCGCTGCTCATCTACTTGTATTTTACCTGTGAGTTGCAATTTTCCAGCTGCCTGACCTGCTTTTACCTGTGTAGTGACTACATTGGATAATGCCACTGCCTCCGGCGTCATCTCCAAAACAAATGGGTTGGTTTCTCCTGTAGATTGTTTTACCGGCGTCAATGCCATACCGCATAATGGACACTGTCCAGGTTCATTTTGCCTGATCTGAGGATGCATGGAACAGGTGTATACTGTTCCGTCGGCCGCTACATGAGTGTGCTCTCCTTCAGGGTGTTCTTCCCCCCCTCTTGTCAACATCCAGCCCACCATTGCCCCTACCAAGAAG
>DAIPZN010000115.1:0-13700 GCA_036782195.1 Cyclobacteriaceae bacterium
TCCATAGACTGACCCGGCATAAGCGGTTGGGCCAGATCTACACGCATCATGGTCTTGTTGATTGTGACAGGAATGTCCTTTCCTGACATATCTTTCACTGAGTGGATTTTGTATCCCAGGTCTAGGTCATGCCATAGTATTGTCTCCAGTTGTCTTAGCGACATTTTAGGATTGATACTGCTTTCAGCAATTTTAGGCGTATTGGAATCCTTTGCCCTTTCATTTTGGTCCAGCTGTATCCAGAGGTACTTCAGTTCGTCGGGGCTTTGGTTGTGGTAGGTCACCTTCTGCCAACCTTTGATCGACTGGTTATCATCATTCAGTTCTACCCTGATCTCATGGTCAGCTTTCTGCTGCCAGTACATGTGACCTGGGGCACCGGATGCTGTCCGGTACACATTTGGGCTTCTCAGCATAGGCCCTAGCTGTTCAAAACGTTCAGCATGATTCTGTTCGGACCATTGCGCCATTGCAGGCAACGCAATCAATAAGCCAAGGGCCAAGCCATAAATCGATTTTCTCATATTCGACGTAATTAATTAAGCTATACTCAAAATACTTTTATTCAATCACCAGAACTTGGTATCTAACATCATCATGATGGACATACCCAAGACTATGGAAGAGATAACCAAAGTCCAGTCCTTTCTGTTTACTCCTATTAAGCCTACCAATAATCCCGAAATCAGCATAAATGCCAATACAATCACCAATTGACCCACTTCCAAACCTAGATTAAATGAAAGTAAGGGTGTAAAGATGGACGCTTCTTTTCCCAACAATGATCTCAGATAATTGGAAAATCCAAGTCCATGAATCAAACCAAAGAATAGTGCGAAGAGGTAATTGATCTGAAGACCGCTGCCACTACTGGGTTTAGGTTTTAAGATGTTGCTTACAGCAGTAATGGCAATAGTGACAGGAATCAAAAATTCAATGATATCACTGTTGACTTTCAACAGATTTAGCGTCGCTAGAGCCAAGGTAATGGAGTGGCCAATTGTAAAGGCAGTAACCAAAATCAGAATCTTCTTCCAATCTCTCCCCATGTACAATGCGCATAGGGCAACTACGAACAAGATGTGGTCAAAACCTGCAATATCTAATATATGTTGAATTCCTAATTGGAAGTACAGCTGAAACTGTCCCATTGCTTCTGATAAATATTTAATCCCCCGATTCTTTCGGGACTATTTGTAGAATGTATAATTTGCAAAGAAAACAAAATAAGCTAATCCAAATGCCAATTCACCCTATTTTCATGCTGTTTTTGGGATGGAAGGTTTTTTTTCACCCTTTCTACATCAGCCTAACTGATATCCGTTATAATTCGGCTTCCAAAACACTTGAAATTTCACAGAAGATATTCTGGGATGACCTAGAAGTGGCACTTTCTGATATCAATAAGGGGAAAATTGATTTTCTGAATCCCAAAGATCCGAAGTCCTTAGCCGTGCTTGTTGAAAAGTATCTCCTGCTCCACAATGAAGTAACTGTGAACGGACAAGTCATCAAGCTTGAATATCTTGGTTATGAGATTGAAGAAGATGCAGCTTGGTTCTATCTTGAAGCACAAAAGGTTCCGGCACCGAAAACCATCACAGTCAAAAACACCGTATTAGTGGATCGCTTTGCTGGACAACAAAATATTGTCAACATCTACCAACAGCAAAAGCCCAAAAGCCTAATCCTCGATAAAAACAAGACCTCAGGGACTATCACCCTCAGCAAATAGGCTATTTTGCCATCACAGTACCACAATTGTCACAGGTTGTGTGTTTGGGATTGCTCCAAAACCGCTCCATTATCGGAGGAAGCTGGTTGACGATGTCGGTGATTTCGGCAAACTCTTCATAGAGTTTGTGGCCACAATTTTCACAATGCCATATAAAACCATCTTGCTCTCCCGGATTTCTGTAGCGCTCCATCACCAAGCCTACGGTATTGGCAGGTCTTCTAGGTGAATGGGGGGTTTTGCCGGGTAGTAAAAACATTTCCCCTTCTCTGATTGGAATATCCACAACTTTTCCTTCCTCCACTATTTTGAGTACTATATCACCTTCAACCTGATAGAAAAATTCCTCCCCTTCATTGTAATGGAAATCTTTCCGGGAATTGGGACCTCCGACAACCATGACGATAAAATCATCATTTCCTTTGTACATGACCTGATTTCCTATTGGAGGCTTCAGGAGATGTCGGTTTTCTTCAATCCACTTATGGAAGTTGATCGGTCTGGCAATTGGCATAAGTTGTTTGGTTAATTGTTGATTTAAGGCGATAAGCTGCTATTAATTCATCACCATGATCAAAAGTATAAAAAAGATGTGTTTTTTTGGTCTTTGAAACTCATTAGCTGATGCAATTTCCGATTACCGATACACACTGTGACTTGCTTTCCTACTTGGTACACGTTCCCAATGCCAATCCTGACAGAACTGAGGACATCGCCTGCGCATTTCCCTTATTGAAAAAAGGAGGGGTAAAATTTCAGGTATGTGCCATTTATACCACTGTAGAGCCTGATAGCATGCAGCTTGCAGCTAAACAGGCGATGAAATACAAAGAAATCCTGCAGGCTTATCAAAACAATGGAATTGTACAGGCAGATGGCAATTTCATGCGCACCATCCAACAACAGGACAATATAGGTCTTGTGGCAGCTATAGAAAATGCAGCAGGCTTAGCCCATGAAAGTGCTCCAATTTCGGATGCCTTTGCTCATTTGGACTACCTGATCCAGACTACCACCCGACTCGCATACATCAGCCTGACTCATCACACCGAAAATAGGTTTGGGGGAGGCAATTATTCCACAGGTGTAGGCCTAAAAGAAGACGGCAAAAGAATTTTGGATTATATATCCGGAAAAAAAATCCCAATAGACCTTTCACATACCTCTGACCTACTGGCAGCAGGTATTCTTACGCATATTGACAGCAACAGGCTTGACATACCTGTCATAGCCAGCCACTCCAATTTCAGAAGCATATGGGATCATCCCCGAAACCTGACTGATGAGTTTGTTCAGGAAATCATCAGGAGAAAAGGCATCATTGGCGTTAATTTCCTACGCGCATTTTTGGATGTGGATCATCCTGAAAGGATTTTTGACCATTTACTGTATGCTTTTGAGCAAGGAGCGGAAAATCAGATCTGCTTTGGTGCAGACTTTTTCTATACTAAAGATTTTCCTGATAAAAGCAGGTTTCCATTCTATTTCCCTATTGTGGAAAACGCAACAAAATACCCATTGGTATTGGAGCATTTGAAAGACAACTTATCCACAGCTCAGTTAGCAAAACTGGCCTTTGGAAACTGTAGCAGTTTTTTTGGAAATTTATGGGATTAAATCAATTTCGCTCCGATACCAGTCCCTTCTGGAAACACAACCCCTTGAGTACTGATATTGACACCTGCTGCAATATCTTCTTGCAATAGCATCGCACCATCCATATCCACATAATCCAGCAATGGAGCAATATGGGCTATAGCAGAGATACCGACAGAGGATTCGGTCATGCAGCCTACCATTACTTTCATACCGAGCTGCTTGGCCTTGTGAATCATGCGCAGGGCTGGGGTGATTCCTCCTGCTTTCACAAGTTTGATGTTGATTCCATGGAATAGGCCATTGCACTTTTCCACATCTGCCTCCACAATGCAGCTTTCGTCAGCGATTACAGGCAGTTTACTATTGCGGAATACCTCTTTCATGCCTTCCAGGTCATCTTTACCCAAAGGCTGTTCCATAAATTCCACATTAAGCTTGGCCATGATCTCGGAATTTCGGATGGCTTGTTCGGCAGTCCAGGCACAATTGGCATCAATCCTAAATACCGCATCAGTATGCCTACGCAGCTCCCTGAGGATATCCATATCCTGATCTGTTCCCAGCTTAATCTTATAAAGTGGCCAATCTACTTCCTTCATTTTGGCAACCATCTTATCCACATTGTCTATTCCTACGGTATAGTTGGTCAGCGGGATCTTAGCCGGGTCCAGCTTGAGGTATTCGTATAGTTTTAATCCCTTCTTTTTGGTATAAATATCCCAAGCTGCCATATCGAGTGCACATTGTGCAAATGGATTGGTTTCAAAAATTGGATGTGCAAGATCCCAAAGCTCCTCCGGATTATGCCAATCCCTGTTTTCAACAATTTCTCTAGCTTCATCCAGTTTGGCAGTGATATTTTCGGCTGTCATCCCATAAAAAGGATTGGTAGTGGTTTCTCCAAGTCCAAAAAAATCACCATCCAGAAGTTGTACAATCACAGTATCCTGAATATCCCTACTTTGATGGGCTATTGTAAAAGTATGCTTGAGGACAAGGTCTTTGACAAAGAATGAAAGTTTCATTGGGTTATATTTTGTTCTAAGGCAAAAGTAAATGTAATTTTTCGCCTAAGTTCACAACTTCAGATTAATTCACTTCCCAATGAAGCCTAAATTTCTAACCTTCCCGACATTTCTAATGCTCCTCCTGCTTGGCTGTGCAACATCGCAACAATCCGGCATAGAGCTGTCAGCATTATCTGCCGCATATGATCAATACCAAGAAAAATCAATTGATCAACGGCGGTTCAAGTATGCAGATGTAGTCCATTTGGTAAATGGCCGAAAATCCGGGTTTGAGGTGAAAGAACTTGGATTATCTGTTGAAGGGAAAGCTATTTACAGCATGACCATGGGAACAGGGCCTATCAAAGTGATGCTTTGGTCTCAAATGCATGGTAATGAAAGTACGGCCACCATGGCATTGTTTGACCTGTTCAATTTTCTTGAAGGAGAAAATGATTCATTTGACGAACTGAGGCATAAGTTGCGCAGTCAGCTTACAATCCGGTTTATTCCTATGGTCAATCCTGATGGGATGGACAAATGGATTAGGAGGAATGCTTTGGATATTGACTTGAACAGGGATGCAGCAAAACTCGCATCACCTGAAGCAGTCATTTTAAAAAATGCAAGAGATGAGTTTGCCCCTGATTTTGGTTTCAATCTGCATGACCAACAGACCTATTATACTGCAGGTGAGTCTGCCACTCCTGCGACCATTTCTGTCCTTGCACCAGCATACAATTACGAAACAGAAGTAAATGATGTGCGAAAAAAAGCCATGCAGGTAATTGTAGGCATGAACAACATGCTCCAAAAAATAGTACCGGGACATGTTGGGAAATACGACGATGCTTTCGAACCAAGGGCTTTTGGTGACAATTTCCAGAAGTGGGGGACAAGTACCATTTTAATTGAATCTGGTGGCTATCCCAATGACCCTGAAAAACAGCATATCCGAAAGCTCAATTTTATGGTCATGTTAAATGCCTTGAATGAAATCGCTGATGGAAGTTATCAACATTACGATTTAGCTGATTATTATGCCATCCCAGACAATAGCATTAGGCTAATGGACGTAGTGGTTCGCAATCTTCAGCAACAACAAGGCGAGCATAGATTTCCACTTGACTTGGGCATCCGCAGAAGGGAATCAGAAGCCGCAAATGGATTTTATGTCTCTGGATCAATTGAGGACATCGGGGACCTTTCCATTTTTTATGGCTATGAGGAGGTGGATGCCTCAGATATGCAGGTGGTGGAAGGGAAAGTTTATGAAAATCCCTTTCCGGATCTACAGGCTTTGACTCCGGCTATCGCCATGGACTTGCTGAAGCAGGGTTACCTGGCAGCCAAAGTCAAAGATGTGGAAGACCGAGCCTTGTATGATCTGCCCATCCTGGTGCTGAAGTCAGGCAACAGCATCCCCTTTGGCATCAGGACCGGCGGATCACCGAATTTCTTTCTTTCCGAAAACGGGAAGTTGCGGTATGCATTGATCAACGGCTATCTGGTGGACCTGGAAAAAGAACCGTCAACGGGCTATAGGTTGAGGCTTAACTGATCGGATTACTGCCCGCTGGACTTGACGATCAGTGAAGACGGGACATCAGAGAGCCACAGACTTTTCGCCTCAACAAGTTTTTTCCAGCTACCCATACTGACCATCATCAGGTCCTGTTGTTGGAGAAAGTCTTTCTGGATGATCTTTTCCTGCATGAGGCGGATATGATTTGGAGCGGTCTGTTCTATAGCCCTGATTCTTTCTTTCAAGTCAGGATGTTGCCTGATTTTACCTGCAGCATCCAATATCGTCACTTGTGCTTCACCGTTTTTGATCAACCGCTGTGCAATGGGGATGAGAAATGCATCTTCTTCGGAAAATACAGGGATGAATACTGTGTTGCATTGTTCCAAACCTTTGTCAATCAGTACACCCACATCAATTTTGCAATGGTTCAGGATGGTCTTGGTCCTTTCATCAAATGGGGAATTCTCAAATAAATTCTCCTTGCCTCTGACTTGGTTCAGCAACTTTCCGGGATTGATGATCTGCGTGGTAAAGCCGAGAATCCTTCCCAACAGACTTCCTTCAAATATGGATTGACCTATCCCCACCAAAAGCAGGTCATAATCCCCCGAATTGGCTACCTCAAGTATATCTGAATCGATATCATTTGATGCTTTGAACAAGGTAGTGATCTTTTGATCCAACAAACGGGATTGTTGGATGACAGGTGTGAAACTTTCCCTTTCGTATTCTTTGATGTTGTAGGCATTCAACTCATTTACCTGCGACAAATGCATGGCTGTAATACTGGCATTGCCGTTCATTTTTCTGACCATGGTATTGGCCAGGTTAAGCAAGGCACGGCCCCTTTGTGGATTTGCAAAAGATATCAGGACTTTGAACTTGTTGATTTTGCTGATTTCATCCGGAACTGAAGGTGCTTTGGAAGCAAAGGAGCGATTGATCAGGTCCAATGCAGGACCTGTCATAAAGGTAGTGACCAATGCCATGATGACCATCATCGCAAAGATCTGTGGATTGAGCACGCCCAGGTCGTAGCCGATGTTGAGCACAACCAGCTCCATCAATCCCCTAGTATTCATCAGGGCACCTATGGTCAGGCTTTCCTGCCAGTTTTGACCGACAAACTTAGCCGCTAATGCACTGCCCACAAATTTTCCTACTACGGCTACCAAGATGATCAGGCCCGTAATTTTCCACAGGTACCAATCGTTGAGCAATCCAATCTCTGTCCTTAAGCCTGTGAAAACAAAAAACAAGGGGAGCAGCAGTACCAAAGCCACATCTTCCACTTTTTCGATGAAAAGGTTCCTGAATTTGATATTCTCAGGCATAATGGCCCCTGCCATAAAGGCCCCGAAAAGCGCGTGGATACCGATCACTTCAGTGGCATAAGAAGACACCAACAAGGTGACAAAAAAGATTGCCACTATTGGCTTGCTTAGGTTTTCACGGGTATAGTAAATGTCCCCGATCCTTTTCAAAAAAGGCCGGACCACATAGATCATCAACAAAACATAAAAAATTGCCAGTGCGATGATGTATAAGGCACTGAGGAAGCTGCCTGCCTTGACAATGGCGATGACAGCAGCCAAAAGACACCAGGCGGTAATGTCATCTGCCGCAGCACAGGTGATTACCACCGTGCCCAACCTGGTCTTGTGCAAACCCCTTTCCTGTACAATTCTGGCCAGAACAGGAAATGCGGTAATGCTCATCGAGATACCTAAGAACAGACCAAAAGAGATAAATTCAACCGCAGCCGGGGCAAAGCTTTCATAAACATAGTAGGCGAGGCCCAAGCCCAAGGCAAAAGGAATGATAATACTGGCATGACTGATGACCACAGCATCGTGCGCTTTGTTTTTTAGCACCTTTAGATCCAGCTCCATACCCACCACAAACATGAACAGGATCAGACCGATCTGACTTAGAAATTGCAAATTGCCAAGGGATTCGGTGGGAAAGAGACTTGCCGAAAATCCCGGAAAGTACCAACCTATCAGTGAAGGTCCCAATACGATCCCTGCCAAAATCTCACCTATCACTGTCGGTTGTCCTATTTTTTTACATATCCACCCAAAGATCCTTACTATCAGTATGATCACTATGATCTGGGCAAGTAATGTGGCTAAAGGGTGATGAAGATTAAGGCTCAATGAGTCAAGAAAGTCCTGCCATTGGGACTGATCGGAACTGCTGACGATAATATCCCTTCCCTGTTCCAATCCTTTTCCTGATTGGATGATGGCATACATCAACAGTGAAAACAAAGCAATGATGCCAATATAAAATATGCTGTTCTTAAACCTTCCCATCTTCATCTATCTGTTCTTGAATTTTAATTAACTTTTGCCATAGTCATAGCCTGACCTGTACCTGTCCATAATGGACTTGAAAAGTTCACCGCTCGAAGGCGGGGTGAGCACGATGCCATCGGCACCTGCTGCTATGACTGAGCCAACGGTTTCTATCTCTTTGCCACCTGTAGCCAGCAAAGGATATCCTGGGGCAGCAAAACACAGATAGTCGACGATTGCAGCCGTTGCCTTGCCACCTGTGATGTGAAAGATATCCACACCTGCCTCGACTCTGCTCCGGAGATCCATACCTGTATGCGAAATACTGCTGATCATCGGAAGGGTAGTGGATTTTTTGATCATCTCTATGTCTTTGTTCTTGAAAGGTTGATTGACGATCAAGGCAGCAGCACCGGCATCTTCGGCAAGTTTTGCCATCTCAACCGCAACCTTTCCTTGGGTCAATCCCCCACCCACTCCACAAACCACCGGCTTTTCACTGAATCCGATGACGGTTTTGATGATTTTGGCCGAAGGGGGAAAGGGGTAAACAGCCAAAACAGCGTCTGCTTCGTAGTGTTCTATCAAAGCCATATCCGTTGAAAACAATAGTGATCTGACCGTCTTGCCTCCCAATCTGATTCCTTGGCAATGGCTTCTGATAATGGCAGACGCGGCAAAGTTGTTGAAGTTATTTGTTGACTTCCGCCACTTCAAATAATCCGGGAGAATTGATTTCGGTGGATCATTTAAGGCATCAGCTATAAGAATTGACTCCATGATAGTGCATTTGGACCTGCACAAATTTGGTCAATTAAAAAGTCCCGTTGATTGGAATTGGACCATAGAGGATAAATTATGTAATAAGGCAGAAATTATATGTAAGCAAATCAGATTTTAACCCTATTTAGGAATTCATTCCTATATGTTTCACTTAAAGTAAGCTTAAGGTTCCTGCCTTCAAGCCGGATTGAGGTAGTGAGCTCATCATGGGAAAAAAACTGTACGGTGCGGAGGTGGATGACCTCCTGTTTGTTGATCCTGCAAAATTCTGCTTTGGGAAGATTTTCCAGCAACTTCTCAAATGACATGTTTTTGATCAAGACTGATTCTCCGTCACTCAGCAGTACCCATTTGTCCCTACTGTCCATCTCTGATGTTCTGATGTATTGTATAGTATCATAAAAAAGCAATGCCTTACCCTTATCACTGTTGACTTGCAAGTGTTTTTTGGAATTTGCAGCCGCTGGAGTCTGGGTTATCCACATTCCGGCTTTTTTCACAGCCTGCTCCAGTCTGTCCAGTTTGATCGGTTTGCGGATAAAGTCCACGGCGTTGAGGTCAAAAGCCTCTGCCGCATAGTCACTATGTGCCGTTGCAAATATGACAGGCTTTCCCTTCATCAAACCGGCCAATTGGAGCCCGTTGATTCCGGGCATTTCTATATCCAGGATGCACAAGTCATACTCCAGGTTGGGCAATTCTTCCAAGAAATTCATAGGGTTGTCAAATGCTTTGACAACATCAAGCTGTTCAATTTGACCACAGAGCATTTTGAGGTAAGTCAACCCTGGAAGCTCATCGTCTAGCAGCAAGCATTTTAGCTTTGTGTTCAAGCAGGTATATCTTTAAGTGCGCAACATAATTGTCCCCATCCAAATACCGGTCCAGCTTATAGTGCTCGCCATAGATGATCCTGAGCCGCTGATCCAGTGTCTCGGTGCCGATACCGCTGTTTTCCTTTTTGATCGGAGCTTTCTCGGATACTTTGTTGGCCACTGTCAAAGAGAACACGCTTTCCCTATACTCCAATGTAATGGCAATATAGGCCGAAGCGCTCTGGATATCGGCGTGCTTGAAAGCGTTTTCGATCAAGTCCACAGATATCAAAGGTGCAAGCAGCCGCTGGTTGAAGAGCGGCTCTTCCTCTGCTGCTTTCTTCTTCACTTTCAGTTCAAACAAAGGGCTCAATTTGATTTTGTTGATTTCGATCAGGTTCAACGCAAATTCGATTTCTTCTTTAGGCGATACATACCTATTCCGGCTTTCATACAGGATATAATCCAGCACGTTGGCAAGTTTGTCAAGTGAGTAATATGTCTGGTAGGCGTGAGACTGTATGGAATTCAAGATGTTTTTGAACAAGTGTGGATTGAGCTTTGACTCCAAAGTAGAAAGCTCCAAGGTGCCTACCTTCCGCTCCAAATGTTGAAAACGCACCTCAGCTTCTTTGCTATGCGATCCAAGATTCCGGATTCTGATCTTAAGCCGGCCTATCCACACCCCCATCAGCAGGATAATCCCTACCAGAAGGTAAAGCAAAAGTTCTGCAGATGAAAATGCGTTTTCCATAAGACCAAAAATAACACATTTATTATAGGGTTTGGATTACCTTCTAAAAATCCCTGATCTATTTTAAGTAAAATGTCACCATTGGTCAGAAGCAATTACTGATTGACCATCACCACCAAATTTCCCCGCTTATGCCCAGTATCTGCATGGGCATGGGCTGCAACAATTTCTTCCAAAGGAAATTTGACACCGATATAGGGTTGAAGCTTACCTTGCCTGATGATGTATTCAAGCTCCTCCAGGTAGTCCTGTTTCTCATTTGTGATCGATTTGACTGAACGGCATCTTCCTCCGGGTGAAACCAAAGCCTTCATTTGTGCTGTGGACAACTTCCCCGCGGCATCAAAAACTACCTGAAACTTACCCTGAATACCGCTCAAGTCATCTGTCATATAATCCAGGACATGATCTGCGCCCAAGCTTTGAAGAAGTGAAAGGTTGGACTTGCTGCTCACCCCTGTGACTGTAGCACCAAAATACCTGGCCAACTGAAGGGCGTAAGTGCCTACACTGCCGGAAGCTCCATACACCAGGACCTGCTCACCTTTTTGGATTTTTGACTTTTTCAAAAGGTGCAGGGCGGTCATGCCACCAATAGATAACGCAGCCGCAGCTTCGAATGAAAGGGTCTCAGGCTTTAAGGCCACTACCCCCTGATTCCATTTTTCTGGTACGCAGACATATTCGGCATAAGCTCCCTGCCGCAATCCTGTAGTGGTTCCATAGACAGCATCTCCCTTTTTAAACAGTTTTACTTTGTTACCTACCGCTTCCACGATGCCTGAAAATTCATAGCCAAGAATAGGCTTAGATGGTCTCTTTATTCCACTCATCAAGCGAAGCAATACAGTGAATAGCCACGAACCGGGAAATTTGCCTTGCCGCACCCAAACAGTTCCTGAGGTGACTGTAGTGGCATGGACCTTGACCAATAGCTCATTGGCCTTCGGAACAGGTTTGGCTACTTCCCGGAGCTCAAGCACGTCAGGCGGACCATAATGTGAATAAACAACTGCTTTCATGTAAAACTGTCGATAAGAGTAATCAATAGCTAAGCATCAAGAATGGGCGACGTTCGCCCTTAAATTGACCCGTTTTCCAATACTAATCAGCCAGATGGCAAAAGCAATCTCCCATAACGCAGCAGGAATTAGCAGATAAATGCCCCAATCTATTTCCAAAATCTGAAGTAGGAAACTTACGGCAAAAATGGCATATCCCACAACTCCCCATAGTGCCAACCAGGCAGGTGAAAGCTTAAATTGGAACAGCGTCAAACACATCGGGATACTGCCCAGGCCAAGCACAACCATGCCGATGAAATAACCGAAATCCAGCTCGACCACCTGAAGGTCCAATACGATGCTGCCAAGAGCTACCGCTTCAAAAATCCTTGTGGACAAGTACAGGTTGGCTACAAAGGGAGCATAAAGGCTTAATGTTTTTCTGAACAAAATACCAATAGCCAAGACTATGGCGGAATTGGCAAGAATGAGTATCGCTCCTATGGATTTTATCCAAGAAAGCTCCGCGTCAAATAGTTCTCTACCGAAGCCATACGCCAAAAATGCGAATATCATTAAGGTCCCGATCACACCGGAATATCGGATGGGGTGGTATAAAGATGAATTCGATGTCATTATTCTATGGTTGAGGATTATTTGGCTAAAGAGAGATTGTTTTGCTAAAGACAGAGATCAAAAGAACAATTCCAGAAGACAAATGACAGACGAATATAAATGGGTATTGGCGACAATTAATTGAGAATGAAATGGGTAAAAGTCAACCGCTTATAATGAGGGACAAGGGCATATGGGTAGAAACAAAAAAATTTATTACATGTATTAAACTTCAATTTGGGCCTTAAAAAATGTTTGAGATTTAGTTTACCCAATACTGCTTAAAAATTCGGCTGCAGTCATAATTGGAAGTATGGATTGCCTAAAATCCTTCCTATTTCTTGTAATAATCACCGAACAATCGGCTTGTACAGCGCAGAAGTATTGTACTGCATCTTCAAAATCGGCAAAATCTGAATTCAACGCTTTCTCAATGGTTTCCTGATCGATTGAACCAACTTCACATAAAATTTTAAAACGTCTTAATTTATTCAAAACAAGTTCTGTTGACTCAAACTTGGATAGGACATAATCAACGGTTGTAAATGAAATAGGTGAAGCTACTAATACCAGTTCCCTTCGATCTGCAAGAGTTGCAACTTTTGCTACAGATTCGTAGAATGGATCTCTTTGAGAAAGTAGATCAAGAATGATATCTGTGTCTAAAAATAGCCTTTTCATTTATATTTCTGTTCCAAATAATCACCCCTCTCCTTTTTATAATTATAATCTGTAGGAAGTCCAATTGGGGATGAAAGACTTTTGACAAATGGAGAGATGGATATCTCCTTAAGCCCAGATTTATCGGAAGTAAGAGAATTTAAGTAATTTTCTACCAAATGAGATAAGCTCATTTTATTATTTGCAGCATATTGCTTAGCTCTTTCAATTACCTCCTGATCAAGCTTTAAAGTGAGTTTAGTGTCCATGATTTTTATTTATACGTACATAATTACGAAATTTTGAACGTATAAGTTTATTATATGGGAAATTTCTTTTCATTTCATAGGTCAAACAACATCTATTTTGGAGGACTACCTTGCATTAAATTATTCGCCAATGCTTTTCGCAAAGTAATTACCTCAGCGGTGTGTTAACCCATTCTTCTATCCACTTTGAATAGGCTAGATCCCCATAAGGATGGATCTGAAAATCCGTCGGGACATCATTTTTGCCCAATAAAAACTTATCCACAAAAGCCGTGACTTCCGGTAACTGATCAGGATGGAGCTGACAGTGGTTGTGACCGGGGACAATTGAAAAACCAAACCTATCTCCGATACCAAAAGACTTCCACACCTCATGCGCTGCCCTACTTGAGACATAGCCGGAAGCTTCGGCCAACCATTCATAATCCGGATTGCCGAGAAATAAAAGTGCTCTTGGAGCAACCATCGCCATCAGCTCATGGTGGTCAAATGGCAACTTATCCACATGCTCCCCAAATTGGAACATGTCCTCCATAAACCAGGCAAGGCTGGTTCTTTTGAGTGTTTCCACATTACCGAGTGTCTCCGAAACACGCCAGGCAGCCGCACCCCCACCCCCGGATTCCTGCAC
>DAIPZN010000116.1:0-13496 GCA_036782195.1 Cyclobacteriaceae bacterium
CGCGGCAAGCCAAAGATCCGATTCAACCTTCCGCCAAAAACAGGGATGCTAAAGACAGGTATTTTTGGCCTTCCGCTCCAGATGCAAGCACCACTGGCTACGGCCGAGAAATTCTTGCTTCTTATGTCTTATGTCTGACATCTATACAATTGGCCACTTCAAGCAATAGATTCAATTGAGCATTCCGCCAAAAACCGGGATGAGAAAGGAATTTCAGATTTAAGCGCTATAAAACCGAGAGGCAATTGCCAAACACTTTTTCTGTCTTTAATCGTATCTTGCCAATATACTGACTTGAAATGAGAGAATTAACTGTCAAAATTCCTGACGACAAATTCGGGATTTGTATGGAGCTGTTTGAGCAACTGAGGTTCCACACCGAAACCACTAATGAGCCCTTGAAGAACATAAACGAAAAGTTTATGAAGTTTGGAAATGAACTTCATAAACATTTACTGAATATTCAATCTTTGTGAGATTTTTCCAGGCGCGCTACGACGATAATCCCATGAGTTTTCATTACCCACATCTATCCAAAAGCTTGGGACAACAGCAATCTTCAATCAACATGAAAACCTTCGCCTTCAAAATGAAACTCCTTCCGGGAATGGAAGCCGAATACCGCAAAAGACATGATGCCATTTGGCCGGAACTGGTGCAGCTGCTGCGAGATGCGGGGATTGCGGAATATTTTTTTTCTGGATGAGTCCACACATAATTGATTCCCTTTTCAAAAACTTACAGGGGAAACCAATCCTTAACAGGTAGGCCACTATCCCATTGTCTAGGAATATTGGATTAGGATGGTAGACATCTTTAAAACCAATACCCTTGATTTAGTCGACTAAATTAAATATGAGACTTGATAAAAATTACTACTATAATTTTTTTTGAAAAGAGAATGACGTCATCTCTAATTTTCAATTAATTGTTAACCGTCAAATTTTATCAACTTATGAAAAGTCGAAGTTTGTTCATTCCGTTGTTATGTCTTATCTGTTTTTCATGTCAGGAACTTGAATTAAAAGATCTGAAGGAAGAGAATGGTCAAGTTTTACCTGAAGGAGTAATTGGGTTTTCCCAATTAGAAGAATCTGACCCGAAGGTTCAAAAGGCCTTCAAATCTTTGGGAATAAAAATGGGTTTTGATAATTTTCGCTTGTCTAATATTGATCTTGTAAATATTGCTAATTTTCAATATGAAAATGGTTTAGAAAGCATTGCTTTCAGCATAAAGGATGAGCCAGATCGTGTTTATGGTCAGATTTTGTATCCTAAAACCGGCAAGGAAAAGGACTATATTATAGCTGATTTTAATTAAGATAAAGTATATGATAATAGGCCATTTTTTACATTTAACTCGCTAATTTCAAACTTTAAGTATACTTATTCTCCATTTCCGGATGATGATAAAAGCGCAAGGTTGAATTCCTGGGGTTCTTGTATGAAAGATGCGATAGAAAAGCTTTACAATGATTGGGAAAATGATCCTATTGGAACTTTTGGATGCTGGGTAACTGGAGCATCTTGTGATTTTGGAGGAGCTATAGCTTGTGGAATTAAATCTCTTTTCTAATGAAAAAACAGCTATTATTATTCGTGATTTCCATTCTTATTGTGGTTTTCGGGGCAATGTTAAAAATATTTGAAGTAAGTGTTGCCTCTTGGTTAATATTAATAGGAGCGCTATCAGTACTCGGCTCATTGATCTTAATGCTCATTAATCTCTTGAGCAGTAAATCGAAAAATTTATAATTATTGGAAGAGGCTGTCCCTATTGATGGGACAGCCTTTTTTAAAAAAAAAATATACATCATGAAAACCTTCGCCTTCAAAATGAAACTCCTTCCGGGAATGGAAGCCGAATACCGCAAAAGACATGATGCCATTTGGCCGGAACTTGTGCAGCTGCTAAAGGATACAGGAGTAGTTGAATACCATATTTTTCTGGATGAGTCCACCCATACTTTATTCGCTTTTCAAAAACTTACAGGGGAAGGCAATTCACAGCAGCTCGGCGACCATCCGGTAGTACAGAAATGGTGGGCCATGATGGCAGATATCTGCGAAACAAATCCCGACAATTCCCCGACTACCGTGCCTTTGGTCAAAATGTTTGAACTGTAAGAAGAACTATGCTTAAAAAATATTTATAGTTGATTTTTTATTGGTAAATTCACTTCTATAAAACAACTGATTTTATGGATATTACTATTGATTCTAATCTTTTTGTTTGGCAGATATTTGGTGGCTTTCTGACCTTATCTATTCTGGTGCTATTTGGATATTTGACTGTCAAAGTGATGAAGTTTCTCAACAGAAGAGTTTGATTATCGGATATTTTCTTTGTCGCTTCCTGAATTAATTTAATCCTATAAATTTTGATCGATTTTTTTAATGTTTTCAGTCATTCATTTATAACTCCAAATTCTTCTGCTCTTTTATTTTTTTTCCTGCCATAACGCTATAGCGCTTGTTGTCAAATTTCCTTTTCAACTTGATTTCCTTAGATTAAATTTGATTGACAACCCATGGAAGTCCTGTCTAAATATTTTGGAATTCTGTATTTTTCCTATTCCAAAATCACCTTTAAAACAAACATGGAAACATTCAACCGATTCTTCTTTATCTTCTGGATACTAGCCTTTATGTTGTTTGCATATTGGCAGTTCAATGACCCTGATCCTCATATTTGGGTTCCGGTCTATTTGGTTGCTGCGCTATATTCAGGGATGGCGCTAAAGGGAGTACATCCTTTGGTACCCCTCGGAGTAGTCATCTTAGCTTGTGTGGTGGGAGCTGTTTATTTTTATCCAGACTCTGTCACGGAATGGGTGGGTTATGAGCTAGCGCAAAAGGACCTGAGTATGAAGACTCAAGAATCTGAAGAAGCCAGGGAAACGTTTGGGCTGCTCATCATTGCTGCAGTACTTACTTATTCCTTTGTATTGGGATGGATGAAGAGAAATTGAACAAACCAATTAAAACCTAAATAACCTCACTATGAAAAAATTAAACCTATTGCTATTGGTCTTTGGATTAATGCTGGGACAGCATGTGTCTGCCCAAAAAAGCCAATATTTTGAAATGCGTACTTATACAGCACATGAAGGCAAAAGACCCGAACTGATCAAACGTTTTCAGGACCATACGCTGAAGCTGTTCAAGAAGAATGGAATTGAAAACATAGCCTACATGATTCCCAATGACGATTCAGACAACAGGCTGGTATTTATCATCGGCTATCCAGATGAATCCTCAAGGGACAGGCTCTGGAACCAATTTGTCAATGACCCGGAATGGGTAGCAGCTTTTAAAGCTTCAGAAGCAAATGGTCCTCTTGTAAAAGAAGTGCAACAGACCTTTATGACCATGGCTCCTGAATTGAATCCTAAGAAATTCAAAAGCAAAAAGAACGAGACCAGGGTATTTGAATTAAGGACATATCACCTGCATCCAGGCAGGGTGGATGCCATCAATGCGAGATTCAGGGATCATACGCAGGCCTTATTTGAAAAGCATGGAATGACAAATGCCCCCTACTGGTACACGGTAGAAAAAGGTGGAGAGCAATCCAAGCTGGTTTATCTGCTTGCGCACAAAGACGAAGCTGCAGGCAAAGAATCCTTCAAGAAATTTGGCGCGGATCCGGCATGGGTAGCTGTTAGAGATGCATCAGAAGCAGATGGGAAAATCGTACAGAAAGTAGAATCCCTTTATCTGAAGACATTACCTTTTTCTCCAATGAAATAGGCAGACAATAACTATGAATTGCAAAACAGCGGCTGCATCAGACCAGCCGCTGTTTTTTTTTGAGCAAACTCAAGAAAACAATAAAGGAAAGAATTGTCCTTCCATTTTTTTGCCTTTTGGGATTACAGGCACGCCTTTTAACAAAGGTTCATCAGTATCGGAAGTAGTCCCATCCGCAAAGACATTGATAACAAATGCCCTCCTGCTTCTCTCAGATTTGTTTTCATAACTGCCATGCACCATAAGCGGGTGGTGAAACGTTGCATGGCCTGCTTTGAGTTCTGCAGCGACAGGATTGAATTGAGCAAGTTGTGATTCAGTTAGAAATTCCTTGAGTCCATCCATTTGTCCGGCCAGGGCTGGTTTCTCCAACAACCCCCAACGATGGCTTCCTGGAATATAATGGACGCAACCATTGTCAATAGTCGCATCATCTAGGCCACACCAGCAGGTAAGGTGCTGCATCTTGACGGTTCGTGTCCAGTAGCTATAATCCTGATGCCAAGCCACTACGCCGCCATGTCGGGCAGGCTTACAGAAGAGCTGATCGTGCCAAAACCTCACACCCTGATTCCCGAGCAACTGATGTGCGGCCATCACAAATGCCGGATTCCAAAGTACATCGTGAAAAGCCTCAGCAATTCGCCAATGACCCAATGAATGAAAAAGCACTGTATTGGGATCATCGGATTCATTACTATGGAATTCATGGAAAAGATGGTGAAGCGGATGTTTTGGATCTGCTACTTCCTCTAAAGCTTCTTTCATCTTGATGATCTGAACTTCATCTAATAATTTGATGCCACTCAAATAACCTTGTTCTTGGTAGAAATCCACTTGTTCCTGACTTAATCTATATTCTTCCCATTCCTCTGGGGATTTGGGCCAAGGAAAAAGTTGCGAAATAGGCTGGTGAAAGGTTGAAAGATCTTGCATAGGTCATGGGTTTATTTCCCTGAAAATAGGAAAAAAACACATTGCTGTAAAACTTTCAGGGTTTTTCCAGTTTCTCCAATCTTTCTAATAGAGGTGGATGCGAATAATTCACAAAAACATACCAAGGATGTGGATTGATATTGCTAAGTGAGTTGATAGAGAGTGTTTTCAATGCTTCAGCAAGTGGCTTTCCGTCAAAGGATGTTTTGGCAAAATGATCTGCTTCGAACTCATGTTTCCGGCTCAGCATGTTCAAAGCAATACCCAATAAAGATGATATGGGCGAAAAAAGCATGGTGAACCCGATGATGTTAAGATGAATTGCCATTTCAGTTCCTCCGAGCGCCATGCTGATCTGTGTGCTAAAGATAAATTGTGCCAATACGAACAGGAGCAATCCGACATGGAGAACAGAGGTCAGCATACCCAAAAGCACATGTTTCTTTTTGTAGTGTCCTACTTCATGTGCCAATATCGCAACGAGTTCATCAGGCGTATGCTGTTCAATCAGCGTGTCGAATAAGACGATCTTTTTCCTTTTGCCAAATCCAGAGAAAAAAGCATTCGCTTTAGAAGAACGCTTGCTTCCATCCATCACTAGGATGTTTTCCAAAGGAAATGACACAGAGTGGGCATAGCTGACAATTTTTTCCTTTAATTCACCAGGTTCAAGAGGCGTAAGCTTGTTGAAAAGGGGAAGGATCAGCACAGTATAAAACAAATTTGCAGCGATGAGAAAAAAAGCACTCACCAACCAAAATTGCCACCAAAAATCCTTGCCCATTAAGTGGATCAGCCAAATCAGGACAGCAAGTAATCCACCACCTACCACAATGGAAAGGAGATAGCCTTTGATTTTGTCCATAAAGAAGGTTTTTTTGGTAAGCTTGTTGAAACCGAATTTTTCCTCAATAACAAAAGTTCTGTAGTAGTCAAAAGGGACTGCGAGCAGATCAGAGCTGATGAATATGACTGCAAAGAAAGCAAGGGAAAGCATAATCGGATTCTCAAACCCTGTCCGAAGCCAGATGTCAACTTTTCCGAAAATCCCAAAATAGATAAAAGAGACTGTCATTACCAAGGCAAAAGCACCGGTCAAGAGGGCAAAATTGAAATTCGCGATTTGGTAATTTTTGGCCTCCTCAAGTTTCTGTTGACTTACATACTGATCTAATGTAGATGGTATTTCAGGTACTGCTCTTGAGGTGTTGAGATAGGCGAGAATCTTTTCCCAAGCAAATCCAAATATGACAATACCCATCAAAAGGTATTTGAGCCATTCTGCAGTCATGTGAATCTGTTAAAATTTTGGGCAAGGTAAAATTGTATCCCGTGTACGGGTTTTGAGTTGGTTGCGGTCACCTAAAAGAAAAGAAATGCTGATTTCATGTGCTCCACCGGTCTGTATGCCAAGTTGTGATACCGTATAGTCAAAACTATACCCCACATTGATTCCCGAAATCAGATTGACTCCAGCCATAAATACAAGTGCATCTCTGTTGCTTTGCTGCTCTACTGGTCTGTAAGGTACGCCTCTGTACCACAAGCCAAAGATGATGGGTTCCATAAAAACATAAGCACCTAGGTCAAGCTGTTCAAATGGGCCCTGTCTTTTGTAGTTCAGGGTAGGAACGAAAAACCGCTCTTTGTACATGTGGGTAAAGTCCCTTCTATAGCCACCTGAGCCCAATGAGATTTTATAGCCGGTGTGAACAGAATACTTGGCAGGAAGCCTGCTGACACCGTCTAAGAACGACTGATTGGGCTGATTGACATGATGGGCAGCAGCACCAAACCAAAACTTGTCCGTAAAAAACAACCCCCCGAAAGAAAGTGATAGCATATTGACAGGTTCACCAAATCCAGGTAAATCTGTATTGGGCAAAAGTTGTCCAAATGGGTCTATTGGATTAATTTGGTTGGCAAATACAAGATTTTCATAGAAACCTATATCTCTCCTGATATAACTGGCTTGGAATCCAGGTTTAAAATATGCATTCCTGCCTACTCGCAGGTCATAGGCATACAGCCCGGAGATAGTTGTAGAATTTAATCGGGAAGCGCCTTCTTGGTCATTCATTACCATTAGCCCAAATCCACTGTTGTATTGATCTACGTAAGTATCTATATATGCAGAAAAAGTAGTAAACTGCGCATCAAGCCCAGGCCATTGGTTTCTATAGTTAAAACCGACCCTTGGGAGCATCTCAGAACCTGTGAATGCAGGGTTGAGATATAAAGGAGCAGCATAATATTGACTATATTGCGGGTCCTGTGCTTGCGATTCAACCCATATAAACAGGAATAGCAGGGCTAAAAAAAGACGATATAGTAGAGACCTTTGCAAATATTTATACGTTTATTGAATAATTGTTTACAACAGCAAAACGGAATGTGTTTTCTCTTGTTATAAAAGCAACGCGTTAAATTATGAAAAGCCCCCATAAATCCATAATAAGGATTAGTTTAATTTTCACAGCTATTTTTTGGGTTAGCTGTTTTTTTACGCATTTTTCCGTTCAAGCTCAAGGATTCAACAACAATGAATGGATATTTGGCTACTGTGGACCTAATACTACAAATAATTATTTATCATTTGGTAAAGGTGGTGATCCTGTCGTAAGGACATTAAATGGTACGGTCATAGTCGGCGAACAGAATAATGCAGTGGCAATTGATCCCATCACTGGCCAGGTGATTTTCTACTCCAATGGTGTTCTTATTTACAATTACGACAACATACCCATTCAAGGAGCACCCAACGGGATCAATGGGGATGTTTCAGGTAGGCAGACAGTAGCTATTGGCGCTCTGGATTATGATGTTGATGGAGATAAATTGTTTTACATTTTTTATTTGTCACCTGCAGGCCAGCTCCAATATGCTGTAGTAGACATGAATGAAGCAGGGGGAGCTACAGGCAATCAGCCTCCATTAGGTGCGGTGACTGCTTTTAACCAGCAGTTGGGCAATGCTTCAGGTGCCATAGCTGTGGTGAAAGCATCCGGCTCACCTTCCTATTTGATTAGTTTTGAAGGTGGGAATTTGGTATCAAGAAGGATTGAAAATGCCCAGGGTAGTTTTACCCAAACAGGAACAACGGCTTTGGGATTTACCCCCAAAGCTATTGTTTTTAGTGAGGCCACCCAGCAGTTGATACTCATTCCGGAAAATCCTAATGAAGATTTGGTTATTGTTGACTATGATCCTAATACCGGTAATTTCGGAGCTTCTGTTACAATAGCTGGATCTGGTGGAGCAGATCCAATAGAAGGGGCCGTTTTATCTCCTGATGGGGATTTTCTTTACTTTTCAAGAGGAGATACACTTTTTCGGGTCCCTACGGATGACCTGAATGCCACGCCTGAAGCAGTACCAATCGAGGGCGATATTTATCGGGTTTATGATCTCAAAGTCGGGCCTGATGGCAACTTGTATTATATCTATGAAGAAGTTCTGGGCGGGCCTCAATTGATTGGAAGAATCAACAATCCGGATGAGGAAGTACTTGAAGATTTGGACATAGAAGAAGACCCATTCAATGGTACTGATTTTTGTGGCAGGGTATTCCCTCAATTTGCACCAAATCAAGACATCAATCCTAATGTTGATTTTACATGGGAACCTGATGAGCCCTGCGCCAATAATCCCCTTCAACTTACGAGTGTCATTACACCAGAAAATTATAGACCTGTAAGTTTTGAATGGACATTTGATCCACCGCTTGTGGATGAAGATGGAAATCCAATTGAAGCTGATTACAATCAGGAACACTTACTGTTGCCAGCAGAGGCCACTGCACAAGAAAGCGTGAATGTCACCCTTACTGTAACCTTTGCAGACGGTACGGTAAGAAGAGTTCCCAAAACCATCGTACTTACTCCAAATGAGCTTCAGGCACAATTCACTGCACAGGACACTACTGTCTGTGAAGGTGCCTGCGTTGATATTGGCTCTTTGCTAGAAGTCCAAAGTGGTGGCGGCCAAGGTGGCGGTGGTGGAGCTCCAGGAGGCGGCGGTGGAGGGAATTATGAATATTTCTGGTCAAATGACCGTCAATGGACGACCAATAGAGATAACTGTGTATTGCTACCGGGGCTTTATTGGGTTCTGGTCAGAGAAGTAGGCTCTACTTGTTATGCTTATGCCAGCATTCGGGTCCGGATCTGGGATCTTCCCGATCAAAGTAACAGTGTCTGGTATTTTGGTAACGGGTCTGGATTGGATTTCAATATAGATCCGAATAACCCCAACGCGCCTGTACCTAGAGCAGTAAGTCAACCCCGGAATATTCCAGCTGGTACAACTACCATTTCGGATGAGACAGGACAGGTCTTGTTCTACACAGATGGAGAGACCGTATGGGATCTCAATGGCAATGTCATGCAGAATGGTGAAAACATCGGAGGTAGCAATCAGTCTTCACAGTCCGTCATTGCTGTACCGGTGCCAACGGATGAAACCATATTCTACCTCTTCACAACGCAAGCTACTGCCAGCGGAGGTACAGAAGTGAAATTCTCGGTAGTGGACATCAAAGTAGAAAACCCTACTGGCGTTGGTAATGTAGTTACTAAGGACAACTTCCTGTTCAGTCCAAGTACGGAGCATTCAGCTGCATTAGCATCTGGAGATACCACCTGGGTGCTATTCCATGAGCTTGGCAACAATACATTTAGAGCTTACCCTGTATCTTCTTTGGGTATTGGCAGTCCAGTCCTTTCTTCTGTAGGCTCTAACCATGGCTTCAATTCAGGAGTCGGAAGCATGAAATTCAGCCCTGATGGCAGCAAGGTTGCCGTGACCATACAAGATGGTGCATGTAGCAGATTGGAAATTTTTGATTTCAACCAAAGAACAGGAAGGCTAACAGAGTATGCGCTTTTGGATCTAGGCTGCAACAATGAACAGATATACGGTTTGGAGTTTTCCAACGACAGCAATAGAGTCTTCGTCTCTTATACAGGTGCAGGAGGGAATATTGAGGAATTTATCATTCAAGATCCTACAGGAGCAGGGGCAGACAATACCCTTCCTTGTGGTGTTTGCTTTGGAAACGCAAGCAACAGCACGCAAAGGGCACAATGTATTTTGGCAACACGAAACACCTTGTCAACTTCAGGTCCTTTTGGTGCCTTACAAATGGGTCCGGATGGCCAGATTTATGTCGCACGACCAGGTCAAAACATGTTAGGATCGATCAACCCTGGCCAAGACTGCAACAATAGCAATTACAATGCAATGGGCTCTCCGCCACTTACTGGAACATCTACCCTGGGACTTCCCTCAAATGTTCAGATGTCTGGCAGCAGTATTCCCGAACCTGCACTTTCTGGACCGGAAGAACTTTGCCTAGATCCCAATGCAGGTGTGGTTGGTCTTTTTGAGGGTGGAGGAGAACCTGATATTGACAGTTATTTTTGGACTATTGTCCATGAAGACGGGACACAGATTTTGAATAATTTTGGAGGACCTGGTGAAGAATTTCAAAATCTGGAACAAAATTTCACAAGAGAAGGACGCTATATTGTGACCTTAAATGTGGACAGGTGTGGTGACCCCAACTACTTCAATGAATCCATTGAAGTGCTGGTTGTGGCCCCGCCCATTTTGACTTTACCTACTGACATTACACTTTGTGTTGGTACACCAGTTTCACTTACCGCTATAGATGGCTATGATCCGGCCCAAGGATTGTATGATTTTGAATGGAGAAATGCAGCTGGTCAGCTTTTCGGAGACAGAAATTCCAATACGATATCTGTCAATGAAGAGAGCATCTTTACAGTTACAGTGACTTTCCGAGATCAAGTTGATCCTTGTCCGGCTACAGCATCTGTTTTTGTGGGGCCAGCATTTGATTTTGAGCTTACACAGACAGCACAGGAAGTATGTTATGACGGACCATTGGTTGTCTTTGCACCTGACACACCTGTGTCAGGACAATGGTTCTATCAGGTCCAAGGTACCACCAATAGAATACCTTTAGGTAGCCTGTTTGAACTTGAACTCCTTCCTGCATCTTTGCCTAGTCCTGGATTGTATGACATTATTTTTATTACAGAAGATCCAATAGTGCCGGGATGTGCGGTGGAGAAATCAGTAGAATTGCTTGTTTGGCCATTACCGGTTTTGGAGGTATTGGTGCTGACAGACGCTGATGATTGTGAGACCCCTAATGGAAGTTTGGAAATTACCATGATCAGCGATGCGGATCAAGTGAGGATTTTGGAAACAGGTCAGACTTTTGTTAATGTAAGTGCAGGACAAGTTCTTCCTGTTATCACAGGTCTGGAACCGGGTGTTTACACAATAGAAGCATTAAATGATGCGGGATGTGTTTTTTCACAGACAGCTACAATTAGAAATCTTACCCCTCCTGCAGGTCTTGATGATTTTACAATTACCGTTGTTGAAGGAGCTTGTACACCGACTGGGATCGGTAATGGTCAATTGGTAGTGACCTTCAATAATGGCCCGCAATCTGGTACCTATAGAGCAATCAGGCAAGGGGATGGGCAGATATTTTCCGGAAACTTTACCGGTGCGACATTCAGTATCGGAGTCCCTGCCGGTACTTATACAGTAGAACTTATTGACCAAAATGATTGTGCCGTACCCGCACCTTTTGAATACTTAGTCACAGATCCATTACAGGTAGAATTTTCGGTGCCAACTGAAGTCGTGGCTTGTGCGGAATATATTCTTGTTCCTCAATCTGACCAAAATCTTCAATATACTGTAAGGAATGCATTAGGCACATCAATCCTACCTAATGCTGATGGAACATTTACTTTTGATGTCACAGGCACTTACACCATAATAGGTACTGATCCTACTGGATTGGCTTGCCCTTTAGAACGGAGAATGAATATTGCCATCAATCGCTCTCCGGATTATTCAGTTAGTACTCCTATTGTGGATTGCCAAGTTGGTATCTCTTATCGTGCCAATTTGACTACAGGCAATCCGGCAAACTTCCTTTTCTTCTGGAGAAACAGCGCTGGAGACATTGTAGGAAGAAGTCAGGAGTTTGTCCCTAGAGTTGCCGGGGAATATACGCTTGAGGTTCAGCCAAATTCTGGCGCTTTCTGTCCATCAAATCCGATTCCTTTTACAGCTGAAGTACTTCCACCTCCAGTCGACATGGTATTAGAATCGCTTCCATTCTGCGGAGATGATGCTTTTACCACCATCAGTATTCAGGCAGATCTCTCAAATGTGCAAACCATCAATTGGTTTAGACTTCAAGGAAATCAAAGGACACCAATTGTTGAATTTGAAAATGAAGCAACCGTCACCGTAGTTGAAGGTGGAGTTTTCGAAGTAGTGCTCTTGAGTGAATTGGGTTGTGAATTGGCCCGCGAATCTATTGAAGTCATCAAATACGAAATCTTGCCTCCTGTATTACAGGCCAGTTATACCATATGTGCTTTGGAAAACATAGTCAGTATCCTTGATCCCGGAGAATACGATTTTTATACTTGGGAGAGAAATGGAGAGGTGGTTTCAAGCAGTAGGCAATTTACGCCCACCCTTCCGGGAAATTATACGCTGACAGTGGGAGAAACAACGGGATGTGAATTTACTGTATCCTTTCAAGTGGTGGAGGATTGTGACCTAAAGATCCGTTTCCCAAATGCCATTAGGCCGAGTGACCCAACCCGCCATTTTAAGGTTTTTGTCAACGATTTTGTGGATGAAGTGGAAATCTTGATCTACAACCGTTGGGGAGAATTGATCCATTATTGCAAAAATATCAATGTCAACAGCGATGCTGATTTTTGCACCTGGGATGGTACGGTTCGTGGGACAGTGGTGCCGATTGGTTCTTATCCTGTGGTCGTAAGGTATACCAGCAACAATCAAAACGTGACAAGGACACTCACAAGATCCATAGTAGTTATTGAATAAAAAGAACAAATTTGCAGTCCGGCTGTTAATAGTGCAGTTAGCTTCTGCAAATTCAATTCTATATATACCCTTAATTAAGAATGATTACCCTGATTTCACCCTCTAAAACTTTAGATTTTAGTCCAGTTGATTTACCTGTATCTACCCAACCTGATTATGCGAATGAAGTACTTCAGCTAGTGGGTTTGATGAAGAAGAAAAAAGTAAAAGATCTTCAAGATTTAATGGAAATCAGCGAAAATTTGGCAGAACTTAATGTCAACCGATATAGGAGTTTTAAGAAAACTTTTGAGCTTCCTGACTCAAAACAGGCACTTTATGCCTTTAAAGGAGATGTCTATACCAATATGGATGTAGCCTCATATACGGAAGAAGATTTGGATTTTGCCCAAAACCATCTCAGAATTCTATCTGGGCTGTACGGCCTTTTGAAGCCGCTAGACCTGATTCAGCCATATCGACTGGAAATGGGGATACGCCTGGAGAATAAGAAAGGAAAAAATCTTTATGAGTTTTGGGGTACTAAAATTGCCAAAGCAATTAACAGTTTGGCAGCAGGTTCTCCTGTGATCAATCTTGCAAGCCAAGAGTATTTCAAAGCAGTTGATGAGAAAGTATTAAAGAGTGAAGTCATTTCTCCTGTGTTTTTGGAATTCAGAAATGGACAGTATAAAATCATCAGCATATTCGCCAAGCAAGCAAGAGGGATGATGGCGGATTTCATCATCAAACATAGAATTGATGCCCCAGAAGATCTAAAAGGATTCAATGTTGCTGGTTATGAATGGAGTGGAGAAGACGGACATTGGAATTTTGTAAGGTAAGTGTAACATCGGATTAAGTCAAAAGCATCTTGTTTACCATTTTATTAATATTTCACATACTTTTAAATG
>DAIPZN010000117.1:0-13390 GCA_036782195.1 Cyclobacteriaceae bacterium
CTATCAGGTTATCAATATTTTGCAGCATGAAACATATAATTCTGTTCCTGCTGTTTTTTCCGATGATCGCCTCAGCCCAATTTTCTTATGACCTTCAGGGCCATCGCGGTGCTCGGGGTTTAATGCCCGAAAACACCATTCCTGCCATGATCAAGGCACTGGATTTGGGTGCTACCACTTTGGAGTTGGACTTGGCAGTGACCAAGGACGGAGAGCTGCTAGTCTCCCATGAACCTTACATGAACCCTCAGATCTGTTTTGATCCGGAGGGCAAAGTAATCCCCGACGCAGATAAGTCCCACAATATCTTTCAGATGAGTTATGCCCAGATTCTGCAATATGACTGCGGCAGTAAGTTTCATGCCGGGTTTCCCCAACAAGTCAAATTTTATGCATCTAAACCACGGTTAGAGGACCTGATTGTGGTGGTGGAAAAGTACGTGAAAGACAACAAGCTGCCACTTCCAAATTATAACATTGAGATTAAGAGCAGTCCTCAAGGCGATGGGAGCTACCATCCAGCTCCAAAAGAATTTTGCGACATGGTCGTCTCTTTGCTCAAAAAACACCTAGATCCGGAGCGTTTTAATATCCAGTCCTTTGACTTTAGGGTACTTCAATACCTACACGAAGCCCATCCTGACATGACATTGGCGATGTTGGTGGAAAATGCGGCAGATCCAGAGAGGCAGTTGAAGCAGCTAGGTTTTCAGCCACAGATTTATTCTCCACATTACAGTGATCTTACCAAAGCTACTGTGGATAAAATGAAGGAAAAAGGGATGAAAGTAATTCCATGGACCGTCAATACTCACAAAGAAATGGAGCACCTTTTGGAAATAGGCGTGGATGGGATTATTACAGATTACCCAGATCTAGCACCAAAAAGGTAGATCTGACTTTGTATTTTGGAGATACCTTTTCCCCCGGCTTGGTGTAGAAATGTAATCTGCCTATTTTTGATCCCTCATATAAGCATGTAGGAAATGAAAATCCTAGAAGTAAACACTCCTGAACAGGAAAAGGAATTTTTGCAGATGGCGGTGCGCTTGTACCGAAATGAAAAAAACTGGATCAGGCCTCTAGATAAAGATATTAATGGGATATTTGATCCCGGAACCAACAAACTTTTTAGACAAGGTGGCAAGGCTATCCGCTGGCTTTTGCTCAATGATCGGCAGGAAACTATCGGTAGGATCGCTGCTTTTGTCCATCCCAAGTGGAAGGAAAGCCAGCCAACAGGTGGTCTTGGTTTTTTTGAATGCATCAATGACAGAAATGCTGCTTTCTTGTTATTTGACACTGGTAAAGCTTGGCTTGAAAACCAAGGCATGGAGGCCATGGATGGCCCTGTCAATTTTGGTGAACGGGACAAATGGTGGGGCTTGCTGGTGGATGGGTTCTCCCCTCCGAACTACAACATGCCTTGGAACTTTCCTTACTACAAAGAGTTTTTCGAAACATATGGTTTTGAAATCTACTTCAAGCAGTACACTTATATGCGGCCGGTACAGGGCGTGGGCTTTGATCCTAAAATGATCGAGCGGGCCAATTCCATTATGGCAAATCCTGATTTCGCCTTCAGGTATATGAAAGGGAAGGAGCTTGCCGAAAAAGCCCCGGAATACTTCATGACCGTGTACAACAAAGGTTGGTCAAGACATATGGGGAAGAGCTTGACCCTGAAAGAAACCAAGCTGATGTTCGGTAAAATGAAACCAATCATGGATCCTAGGCTGATTTATTTCGGTTTCCATAAAGGCGAACCTGTTTCTTTTTTCATCAATATCCCAGAGATCAACCAGATTTTCAAGCATGTCAATGGTAACCTTGACCTAATTGGAAAGCTCAAATTTCTCTGGAACAAGAAGTTCAATCCACCAGATAAGATGTTGGGTTTGGTGTTTGGTGTGATTCCGGATTTTCAAGGCAAGGGAGTAGAAAGTGCCATGATCATGTCATACAATGAGATGTTTGCCAAACATGATTGGTTCCCGTACAAGACAATTGAAATGAACTGGATAGGGGATTTCAACCCCAAGATGATGCGGGTGTGTGAACAGCTCAATGCAACGATCTACAAAACTCATCATACCTACAGGTTTCTATTTGACAGGACAAAACCGTTTGAAAGGCACAGGATATTTGAATAAAAGATAAATTAAAGGATCAAAATGAAGCAGTACGACGTAGTGGGCATAGGAAATGCTTTGGTAGACATTGAGTTCAAAGTGACAGATGAATTTTTTGTAGTTAATCAAGTTGAAAAAGGGCTAATGACCTTAGTCGATGAAGAGCGTCAGCAGCAGCTGATGCAGGTAATCAATACTGAAGAAGCAAAGAAGCAATGTGGAGGATCAGCTGCCAATACCGTGATTGCAGTAAGCCAGTTTGGAGGCAAGTCATATTACTGCTGCAAAGTTGCCAATGATGAATTGGGTAAGTTTTTTGCCCAGGATCTTCAGGATTCAGGTGTGAACAACAACCTTCAGAAAGACCAACTTGAGGACGGAATTACAGGAAAATGTCTGGTTATGGTGACTGAAGACTCCGAAAGGACCATGAATACCTTCTTGGGAATTACTCAGAATTTTTCAACAAAAGATGTAAATGAGGCAGCTATTAAAGATGCCAAATATCTATTTATTGAAGGCTATCTGGTCACTTCTCCAAATGGTAAAGAAGCCATGATGCATGCTAAAAGAACAGCTGAAGCTGCAGGTACAAAAGTAGCGTTGACTTTTTCGGATCCAGCCATGGTCAAGTATTTCAAAGGAGGGTTCGACGACGTAATAGGGCACAGCGTCGACTTGTTGTTTGCCAATGAGGAAGAAGCTATGCTTTTTACAGGTAAGGATAACCTTCTTGAAGCAAGAGAAGAACTGAAAAAAGCAGCAAAGCATTTCATCATTACCCAAGGTAAAAATGGTGCAATGATCTTTGATGGAGATACTTTTATAGATATTGAGCCTTACAAAACCACAGCCGTTGACAGCAACGGTGCAGGAGATATGTTTGCGGGGGCATTTATGTACGGCATTACCAATGGCCACAGCTATGCATCAAGTGGCAAATTGGCTTCCATGGCCAGTTCGAGGATAGTAAGCCAGTTTGGACCAAGGTTGAAATGGCACGAAGCAAAGGAAATTTTGTTAAGACTCCAACCCTAAAAAATCCCCTGAGCGATCAGGGGATTTTTTAGCATCACTAAAACAAAAAATATAGTTATAAGTTGTTTTTTAGTTGATTCTCTTTTAATTTCGATTGCTTTTCAGATTAGGCTTTCGTCCCTAATATTCCGCAGTGGTAATTTTATTCAGATGAAAATTTAAAGCATATAAACAATTTTGGCCCGTTACAGGTAGAAGAAATACCAATCAAAATCCAAATATATGAGAAAGTTAAACTTAACGCTTTTGCTAAGCACCTTCTTGATGGTGACAGCGCTAGCCCAAACCAAGATTGAATACAAGGAATTCACTTTGGACAACGGGCTGCATGTCATCCTTCACAAGGACAGTAGCACACCTATCGTTGCGACCTCATTACTTTACCATGTAGGTTCAAAAAATGAAAATCCAGAGCGTACAGGTTTTGCGCATTTTTTTGAACACTTGATGTTTGAAGGTTCGGAAAATATCCCCAGAGGAAAGTTTTTCGAGATTGTGGAATCAGCAGGAGGAACATTGAATGCAGGAACAAGTCAGGATTACACTGTTTATTATGAAATCCTTCCTTCCAATCAACTTGAGCTTTCTCTCTATCTAGAGTCAGAAAGAATGCTTCATGCAAAGGTTGACCAAGTTGGTGTTGACACCCAGCGTGAAGTTATCAAGCAGGAGATGAAGCAAGTAATGGAAGAACAGCCATACATGTCTTTTCAAAAAGAAATGCCGATACGGCTGTATCCCAACCATCCTTATAAATCACCGATAATCGGTTCTGCAGCACATCTTGATGCTGCGACTCTAGAGGAATTCCAGGAGTTTTACAAAACTTTCTATGTCCCTAATAATGCGACGCTTTCTATTGCAGGAGATTTGGATTATGCAAAAACAGAAGCCATGGTCCGTAAATATTTCTCTGAGATCCCGGCAGGAACCAAAACTCCTTTTAGGCCAAATGTGGAGATTCAGAAGCTGACTTCTGAAGTGAAAGATATCGTATATGACAACATCCAGCTCCCAGCTGTCTTCCAAGGTTATCTGATGCCGGAAAAAGGACATCCTGATACTTATGCGCTTGATCTGCTAAGCACCTATTTGTTGTCAGGAAAAAGCTCATTGATGTACAGAGAGTTGGTAGATAAGAGTCAAAAAGCCGTACAAGCAGTCGCTTTTCCAAATGATCTAGAAGACGGTGGAATGTTTTTGATTCTTGCCATAGCCAATATGGGTGTTGAAATAGAAGATTTGAATTCTGCCATAGATGAAGTACTAGCTACTGTAAAACAAAATGGCATCGACGAAAAAGAATTTCAGAAACTGATCAACATCAAAGAAAATCAGCTGGTAAATGGTCTTGGTTCAGTAGCTACCATCTCTCAAAGACTTGCCCAAAGCCATGTTTTCTATGGAGGAGCAGATTATATCAATACCCAGCTTGAGCTTTTTAGAAAAGTCAAACCAGAAGATATCAAGAATGTCGCGCAAAAATATCTTGATCCTAAGAGCAGGGTTGTATTGACATACTTACCAAAGTCTGCCCAACAAACCGAAACCCCACAACAGTAATGATCCCAAATATGAAAAAGATATGCCTTTTTGTAATGAGCGTTTGGTTGATGGGCGCTGTGATTGCCCAAGTAGATAGAACCAAACTTCCCGAACCTGCAGAAGCACCAGAAATCAAATTCGGTGATGCGGTAAATTTCACCTTGTCTAATGGACTAAAGGTGTTTGTTATCCAAAACAAGAAATTACCTAGAGTTACTTATTCTTTGATTTTGGACAGAGATCCGATATTGGAGGGAGATAAGGCAGGAATGTTGGACTTTGTAGGTGAGCTGCTTACTGCGGGGACAACAAATAGAAGCAAAGACGTGCTCAATGAGGAAATAGATTTCCTAGGAGCAAGGATTTCTGCTACTTCCACCTCCCTTACTGCGTCTACATTGACCAGACACCAGGAAAAGATCCTGGAATTGATGGCGGACATTCTATATAATCCGGTTTTTCCTCAGCAGGAATTGGATAAGCTCAAAACACAGTCTAAATCCGGCCTTGCTTTAGCCAAAAATGATCCAAATTCTATTTCGAATGTGCTCTCAAACAAATTGGTTTATGGTACCCAACATCCTTATGGTGAGTCTGAAACAGAAGCAACAGTAGACAATGTGACCGTAGAGGACATTAAAAACTACTATAAAACCTATTTCAAGCCAAATATCGCCTATTTGGCGATAGTAGGAGATATTGATCCTACGGCTGCTAGAAAGTTGGTCAACACACATTTTGCAAAATGGCAGAAAGGCACTGTGCCTACACACAAGTATGCCACTCCTAAGGCGCCTGAAAAAAACATTATCGCTCTAGTAGATAGACCTTCTTCCCAACAGTCCGTAATTAATGTTACCTACCCCATTGAAAACAGCCTTGCTTCTAAAGATTATTTGGCAAGCAGGATTGTTGGCTTCGTTTTGGGCGGAGGCGCTTCTTCAAGGTTATTTATGAATCTTAGAGAAGACAAGAGTTTCACCTATGGCGCTTATTCCTCAATTGGTGCAGACAAGTTGGTAGCTAGCTTTAGTGCTGGTTCAAGTGTGAGAGGCAGTGCTACAGATTCCGCTGTAAATGAAATTATTTATGAAATCAGAAACCTAAGGGAAAAAGGAATAACTGAAGCTGAACTAGAAGCTGCCAAAGCTAACCTGAGCGGATCTTTTGGCCGTTCTCTCGAAAGCCCCGCAACAATCGCAAATTTTGCAATCAATATAGAGCGGTATAAATTACCTAAGGATTATTACGCAACCTATTTGCAGCGGCTCAATGCCTTGACAGTGGATGAGGTTAATGCCGCAGCTGCTAAGTTTTTAAGACCAGAAAACATGTACATTACTGTAGTAGGAAATGGGGCTCAAGTTGAAAAATCCCTTATGGCACTTGGAGAAGTTCAAAGGTTCACCAATATAGGAGAACCAGAAAAACAGATTGCTTTATCAGGTGACATTACCGCAGAAGCAATCATAGATAAATATCTTGCTGCTATCGGCGGCGAAGAGAAGGCTAGGGCAATTAAAACTTCTAAAATGGAGTCTGTAGCTGAGATCCAAGGCATGAAGCTTACTATGAAATATGCGTATGATGAACCTAATCAAATTTTTAGCACAAAGGTGCTCATGATGGGGAATGTTGCCTCCAATACCTTAATCAAGGATGGTAAGGCCACAGTTACGGCAATGGGGCAGACGCAGCAGCTCAATGATGAGCAGTATGAGGCCGCAAAAATGGGAATGTTTATTTTCCCAGAGCTTCATTTTGAAGAATTGGGCTACTCTTTGGAGCTGGATGGAATCAAAGACGTAGATGGCCAAGAAGCTTATAAAATTATAGTAAGCAATCCAACTGGAACCAAGCAAACACACTATTATCATGTAGACTCTGGTCTCAAATTAAAATCTGAAAGTGCTGATGCCGGAGAGATGGTTTATGGGGACTACCAAGAAATTGAAGGTGTCAAATACCCTATGTCGACGACACTAAAAAGCCCCATGATTCCTATGCCTTTGGCTTCCAAAGTAGAGCAAATTCAGTTTAATGTTGCAGTGTCTGAAGCCGATTTGAATTAAAATATGCAAAAGGGGAAGGTCCTCTTGGTATTAATCTTTAAACAATTCATTTATGTATAAAAAACTAGGAGTTTTTGGATTGGGTATTGCCATGCTTTTCAATATACAACTTATGGCGGCCAATATAGGGTTCATTGAAAATCCTGACATTGATCCTCAAGACGTCATTAAAAAATACATCACAGCAGTCGGAGGAATGGCTAATATTTCTAAAATCAAGAATGCAACCATGGTGATGGAAGCCGAATTTCAAGGCGCAAAGATTACCATAAAAAGCATTTCTGATCAAGAAAAGAAGAGGCTTGTTCAAGAAACCAGTTTTATGGGAAATGTTGCCCAGAGAACCATTCTTGTAGATGGAAAGGCTAAAGTCACCGCGATGGGGCAAGAGCAAGTGCTTTCTGAGGAAATGGTCGAAATGATGACAAGTCAGACATTTGTTTTTCCTGAAGCACATTATCAAGCGCTTGGTTACTCATTAAAGGTTGTTGGAGATGAAGAAGTCAATGGCGAAAGTGCACATATCTTGGAAATCACAGCGAAAAATGGAATGGTGACCAAGGAGTATTATAGCAAATCAAGCGGGTTGAAGTTGAGGACAAGTTCTGAGGCTACAGGCGACGTAAACTACGGTTCTTATGAAAAGGTTGATGGCGTGTTAGTGCCAAAGTCCATTTCTATCAAAAACCCTATGCTTCCTGTAGCTTTAGAGGCAAAGTTGGTTTCAATTGCTTTTAACACGGCACTTTCGGATGAGGATTTTAAATAAAATATACTTCATTTGATTTGGAAAAATGGCTGGTTCAACTCAGGACCAGCCATTTGCTTTAATTAAAACCAAAGCATTGAATATTGGGTTTTAAAGCTGTCAGTAAAGGAGATGTTTTTTTAAAACATTTCTTATCACCGACTCCAAATCTCCCGTAAATGGTTTGAACTGACTACATGAATTAGTACAGTTGGAAAATATTTGGGTTTTTGAAATGGCTGGTGAAGTGAAACATCTATTTCTCTTCCATACCTTTTGATTTTGAGGTTTAAAACTTGACCATTTTTTTCTCCTATAGCTGATTCTGCAATATCACTTGAAAACAGGATGGTATCACCTATCATAATTTTTTGAAAAGCATCAGATTCATGATGCACCTTGACAATAGTGGTGTCTCCATCTGTTTTGATGCCAAATAAATTCAACAGAGGGGAATGGTCAAATTGTAGCGAAGCCTTAATCCCGAATTCTGCAAGTAAAGTGATCAATAAGCTTAATAAATCCTCTCTCCCATACACAAAAGACGAGAAAAATTGTTCTGCTTCTTTCTCATCTTTCAGGTGGGCACCTACAATTTGCTGAAAACCTCTTAAAACATACCCCTTGTTCTGTTGCCCATAATTGTTCCACATGGTATACATTACTTGTTCGAGACTGGAGCCAGCTTTGATAAGCATGAGATCCAGGCAAAGGGAAATCAGCGCTCCTCTGTTGTAAATGCTTACCTTTTTATCGGGGATCCCCGCTTTATATCCATCAAGCCAAAGATCCCAGCTAGATGCTGTAATGGACTGATTTTGCCATCCCCAGTGGTCCATTTCTTTTTGAAGTTGAACCTGAAGGATTTTCAGGTAATCCTCAAGCTGGAAATAACCTGATTTTAATAAATAGAGGTCTCCCATGTAAGTAGTCACCCCTTCCAATACCAGCCCCTCATCTATATATGCTTCCTGAGACAAGTCATAAGGCAATAGTGCTGTTGGGCGTATTCTACATACATTCCATGCATGATATAGTTCATGGGAGCTGACTCCAATGAGTTCATTTAAACCTGATTTTTGGGCTAAATCAACAGCTGGTCCAAAAGTGATAACGGTAGATGCACCATGTTCCACCCCATGATAGTGCTTATAGGGAAGAAGCTGGAATAGAAAATAGTAATCTTTAATAGGCAGTTCACCAAAAGCCTTTAGCTGTCTTTCTGTAAATGCGGTAAATATTCTGACAAGATGCTCCATGTCAAAACACACTTTGCCTAAAAAGCACATGTGAAAAGTAATATCCCCCACTTGATATGAGGTTTTGGACATATTCCTCCCTGACATGAATGGCGAATCTATGAGGTGCTGGTAATTTGATGCAATAAAGCATCCATCATGATTAGGGAGGGAAGTGGCTATATTATAATTTTCAGGTAAATCAATTTGGATTGCTATAGATTCCTCGGATTTACCACTGACCTCAAAACAAAAGTTACTGAAATTCAGATACAACTGTTCATCATCAGACCAGCAGCCACCGGCATCCATTTGATTTGCATAGAATTCGTAATGAATGCTGTATCGTCCAGGCTGATGGGCTTCAAACTGCCAGCAACTTTTGTTTTTTTTATAAGTCGGTACTTTTGATCCAAGATGATCTACGTATAATCCTCTGATTTTTTGGGCAAAATGCTGGAACTCGTACCGACCAGGCCTCCATAAAGGGAGCTGCAAGTCAACTTTCCCTATGGAATCACATTGTATATCAAGCTGAACTTGGATAAATTGCGACACATCAGAAGTTCTGGATATGGAATACTGCATTTGGTTTTGTTTTGCTTTAAACAAAAGTAATTGTCAGGTTTGCAATTAAAAAAAAGCTATCTATCTTTGCAGTCCTTTTGTGGGATATCTTACGAAAGAATTGAATAGGAAAGCAAAAAATATTTAAATATTAGCGTCATGAAAAGAACATTTCAGCCTTCTCGAAGAAAAAGAAGAAATAAGCACGGATTCAGACTTAGAATGTCTACAGCAAATGGCAGGAGAGTTTTGAAATCAAGAAGAGCAAAAGGAAGACATAAGCTTACAGTATCTTCTGAGAAAACACTGAAGAAGTAATTCTTTGCCTTCAAAACCGTATCTTTAGATACGTAAATGGCGATGCGATGAATTTCCGACTTCAAAAGAATGAAAGATTACATTCTAAAAAGTTAATAAAGGAGCTTTTTGATAAAGGTTCCTCTTTTTTTTTATACCCATTCAAGCTGATACAGCTTGAAGTCTCTAACGAAAACAGCGGAACCAATCAGGTACTTTTTTCCGTTTCAAAGAAAAAGTTGAAAAGGGCTGTTGACAGAAATTTAGTCAAACGTAGGTTAAAAGAAATTTATCGACTCAACAAGGGTATTTGCACATCGCAGGATCCTTCAAAATTAATTGCCGTTATCTACGTTGCATCTGATATATTGCCGTTCAATCAACTTGAACCGAAACTTGTCAAATTGCTAAAAAAGGCTAACAGCCCTGAACATCAAAAATAATCATACCCAATGCTTAAGAACCGTAAAATAGTTGTATTCAGTCTTATTGCCTTTCTTCTGGCAGGTACCTTGCTTTCCTTTACCCTAAAAAGTGACAAGCTTTTTACCATAGCCAAGAACCTTGATATTTTTGCTTCCCTGGTGAGGGAACTGGATTCGTACTACGTTGATGAAATTGATGCTGAATCGCTTTTTGAAGTAGGTATCGCGGCAATGTTGGAAGAACTTGATCCATATACAGAATATATCCCAGAAGAAAATTCTGATGATTTCAGAATGATGACAACAGGAGAATATGGTGGAGTAGGTGCATTGATAGGAAATCGAACTGGGAAAAACATGATTTTGATGCCTTATTCAGGTTTTCCTGCCCAGACTGGGGGCCTTAGGATTGGAGATGAACTGCTTAAGGTTGATACTGTGGATGTAAGGGAAAAGGCAACAGCAGACATTTCCAAATTGCTAAAAGGCCCAGCAAATACGCCAGTATTTGTTCAAGTGAAAAGAGGGGAAGATACTATAGCAGTCAATTTGACCAGAAAGAAAATTGTCATTAGTAATGTTCCTTATTATGGCAAAATTGATGAGCAAACTGGCTACATCAAGCTTACTGATTTTACCACACATGCAGCTGCAGATGTAAGAAACGCGCTTATTGACCTCAAATCGCAAGGCATTAGTCGTCTTGTGTTGGATGTGAGGGATAATCCAGGTGGGATCTTGAAAGAAGCCGTTGAGATCGTCAACCTTTTTATTCCAAAAGGGAAAGAAGTGGTAAGTACTCAGGGGAAACTTTCTAATGTAAATATGGTTTACAAGACCACAAAAACACCTTTGGATAAGGATATTCCACTTGTGGTATTGATCAACGAAAGAAGTGCTTCTGCTGCGGAAATTGTCGCCGGGGCCTTACAGGATTATGACAGGGCGGTTTTAGTCGGTAGAAAGACATTTGGAAAAGGACTGGTTCAAACCACTGTTCCCTTGTCTTATAATGCTCAGCTGAAAGTCACAACTGCTAAATATTACATTCCGAGTGGACGTTGCATCCAGGCTATAGACTACAGCAAAAAGGATGAGAGTGGCAAATCCATCGCATTGCCAGATTCCTTGCGTCAGTCTTTCAAAACCAAGAGCGGAAGGGTCGTTCGTGATGGAGCAGGTATAGAGCCTGATCAAAAATCAGAAGCCAAGATTTTTGCTCCCATAACCTACAGTCTTGTTGCAAGGAATCTCGTCTTTGAATATGGTAACCTTTATTTCTTGAAGAACAATTCAATAGGAAATGTTCGTGAATTTGAAATTTCAGAAGCCGTATATCAGGATTTTGTTAAATGGTTAGCTGATAAGGATTACGACTACACCACCTATGTGGAAAAATCACTGGAGGACCTTGAGAAATATGCTGAAAAGGAAAAGTTTTATAATGACATCCAAGAAACACTTGCCGTACTTAAGGAAAAGGTGAACCACAGCAAAGAGCAGGATTTGGTTACATTTAAAGATGAAATCAAAGAGGCTTTAAAAGAGGAGTTGGTTAGCCGTTATTATTTTCAGGAGGGGGTTATAGAGGCATCACTCAAAAATGACGAAGACATCAAAACAGCAATTATGCTGCTTAGAGATCTACAAGGTTTGAACAGGTTGCTTTCAGCTTCTGCGTCAAAAAAATAATCCACTATGGCATTAATTTTAGCAATAGAGTCAAGCACTGACATGTGCTCAGTTTCCTTATTTCAAGACCAATCGTTGTTGGCCTGTATAGAACTGCAGCAGTCAAATGTACATGCCAAAAAACTCTCCCTTTTGATTGAGCAATTGACCAGAAATTCCGGAGTTGACTTGGCTGAAATTAATGCAATAGCTGTTAATGGAGGTCCAGGTTCTTATACTGGTTTAAGGATAGGTGTTTCTATTGCCAAAGGCCTTGCTTATGCCCTAAATATTCCCATGATTGCTGTTGATGCACTGGAAACTCTGGCTTTTCAGGCCTTTCCATTTTTAAAGGAAAGCGATAGTATCATTCCCTTGATGGACGCAAGGCGCATGGAAGTCTATATGGCAGTTTTTGGATATGGAGGAAAAAGAATGGAGTCGACTAGACCTCTCATTTTGGATCACAATCCATTTTTGTCCTATCTTGAAAATGGAAATGTTTATTTTGTGGGAGATGGAGTAGAAAAAGCAAAAGAAATTCTTGCCCATCCAAATGCTCGGTTTTTGAATATCCGGTGTACCAGTCGTGCTGTTGCAGGTGTTGCAATTGATAAATATGAAAGAGGTATTTTTGAAAACATAGCTTATTATGAGCCTAATTACCTCAAAGAATTCAGAATAACCCAATCGCAAAAAAATCCTTTAACTATATGAATGAAATAGTAAACAGGGTTGCGAATAGCCCCTTAGTCACAATTGATCTTGAAGAGCTATATCAGCCGGGTGAGCGTTTGTTATTTGACTTAAAGGAATTTCTTTTCCAAGAGTTGGTTTTGAAAGAGCAAGATTTTAGACAAAGCCTGAAGTCTTTGGATTGGGAAAAATATAGAGGCAAATATGTTGCGATCACTTGCACTGCAGACGCTATCGTGCCCAACTGGGCTTTTATCTTAGTAGGAACTTTTCTACAAGAGATATCCAAAGCGTATGTAATTGGCGGTTTGGATAATTTGGAGCAATTTCTATTTGAACGGGAGCTGCAAAAATTGAATCTGGATCAATATAAAGATAAACCAGTGGTGATTAAAGGCTGCAGTAAATTTCCGGTACCACTGTATGCTTATGGTAGGATTGTAAGCATGATTCAAGCGGAGGCAAAATCCATCATGTACGGTGAACCCTGCAGTACAGTACCCCTTTTTAAGAACAAGAAATAAATATTGTTCTTGCTTCCAGGATATTACAGAATTTAGAGGAATTATTATAAGTTCCGGTTTGGTAAATATGACTTTGTCTTGTAAGTTTGCATTCCCTTAACGAAAGGGTTTGGCTTTAAAAGAGAAGACAAAAAGGATTGAAATAGCCGAGTTTTAACTTGAAAAAATATTCTCAAACTTTTTTCAGTTTAGATTTTGGGATTACAAAATATATCCCGATATTTGCACTCGCTTTTGGAGAAAAGGTCTCCAAACAACTCTCTAAAAGAAGAGGAAAAGTTCATTGAAGTACTGAAGACGAAACGAACACAGAAGCCCGAGGCGCATTAAATTGTGCCAAAACGGGTAATAGAATCAGGCGAGAGATCGCCAAACAATAATTTACAATGGAGAGTTTGATCCTGGCTCAGGATGAACGCTAGCGGCAGGCCTAATAC
>DAIPZN010000118.1:0-13199 GCA_036782195.1 Cyclobacteriaceae bacterium
GCATTTATTTACTAATCAAAAGCATTTTTTTATTAATTAAATGCATTGTATTTTTAAACAACCTTAAATTTTTACCCTTATGAAACATTCTAAAACCACCAATTATCTGAACAAGGTTTGGATAATTGGACTTGTCGCATTCATGGCGGCATGTTCGCAATTTGAGGCCCAAGGGCCTGAAGATCTCAATTTAGAGTCTAGTGAAACACTAGGTTTTACGGACTTGAGGGAACTTACTCCCTCTAACTGGAATGCAATGGTCACTGGAACTCCATCAACTCCTGTTTCAGCTGGACTAATAACTCCATATATTATTGATGGAGCTAACAACGGCGGAAACCGCACTTGTGAAGAAGTTGCTGATGCTTTTGGCCTTGAGGGTTTTCAGTATTCTAGTGATAAATTAGATTATGAAGGAGGTGAATTCAAAAAAGAAGATGGTACTGTTGGTTCATGGCCTACAGGTTTTACTATCAATACAAATGGCACAACAGTAAGCTGGTCCTTCGTTCCACCTGCAGGTAAATGTCTAGAATCCATAGCATTTATTGTAAAAGGCAGCAATGACGCCAATATTTATGTATATGGCCCAGACCGCTACAGTGACTCAGGCCTAGCTTCTCCAGTTAACGCAAGTGGGGGCAGCGCTGGTTTGAGCAACCTCACTATCTGCTATACTTTAAGAGATTGCGACACACCTGTTTGTTATGAAGGCGAAACAGCATGGGGCGCAGGAACAAGATATGTAAGCAGAGGTAACTGGGCCACTTACTCTACCAATACCGCTTTAGAATCTGGAGTAACTTTGTTCGCAGGTCAGACCATGGCAGCAGGAACAGTGAAAAAGACTGGTTCTGATATCACCATCACACTTAATCCTGGTTGGAGATTCGCTTCAGGTGACGAGAATGTCAAAATCCAACATTACACATCTAAACCCGCTGCCAGCAATCCAGCTCCTGGACAATTTGCTACTAAAGGTAGTGCTACTGAAAGCCCATTCACCATTACTGTACCAGATGGTAAATTCTATGGTGTCCATGTAGATGTGGAAAGAATTGTAACCTGCCCTACAGAATAAATATTTCTGATTAAATCCGACTCACAGAGAGGTCCAGCAATTGGCCTCTCTTTTTTTTTCTTGAATTTCACTTCACTGACATGGAGCTTGCCATATATCCTTAACGTTTATGCTCCAACTTTAATCTGGTTCCGCTTTCGAATCACCCAAAAGACTGTTGTGATGTCATTTGTGCTCACAGTATATGCCTGTACAAACTCCCACCCTTCCCCAGTCATTAGGTTCATGGCATGAGGTAGGGATTTACTATACAATACTCTTTGGCTCAGGTCTTTGATATCTTGATCTGAAAGTCCCTGAGTTTTAAGCGGCATATCAAGTTGAATGACATCTCGCCTGAAGATAGAGCCATCTTGCACTAATTGTGCATAGCTGTAATTGTCCGACTGGGCCTGTGCAGCATATACTAATAGAGAGCAGATGAGGGAGAGGAATATTTTTCGCATGTTACTTGAAAGGGATGGTTTATGGGCATTTACGGAAACACTTTTTAAAGGGATGAAAAATTCACTAAATATTTATTTATAATATTATTTTATTAAAAATGCTTTTCCTTCAAACGCAAGAAGAGCTCTTACTTCAAGATTTTGTAAACCACCTACCACTTCAAAAAAACAAGCCCTGACAAGAATATTCTCATCAGGGCTTAAGTAGTTTAGAAGAAACTGAATCAAATATTTGCTGCCAGCCAATCTCCTACTTCAGAGGTTTTGTAAGCTTTGCCTCCTTCTGCGATATCTTCAGTGACAATCCCTTCAGCTAAAGACTTATTGACAACATCTGTAATGGCTTGCGCCTCTTCCTTTAAGTCAAAAGCATAGTCAAACATCATGGCTGCCGACAGGACAGTTCCAAGTGGGTTGGCAATGTCTTTTCCTGCTGCCTGAGGGTAAGAACCGTGGATTGGCTCAAATAGCTTGATTGAAGTACCCAATGATGCAGAAGGCATCAGTCCCATAGAACCTGAAATTACGGAAGCTTCATCTGTCAAGATATCTCCAAAAAGGTTTTCGGTAATTAACACATCATAGGCTTTAGGCCATTGGATCAGCCTCATGGCGACAGCATCCACAAATTCATATTCTACTTTGACATCAGGGTATTCAGGAGCAATTTCCTGTACAGTTTCCCTCCATAGTCTTGATGTTGCCAAAACATTAGCTTTATCTACACAAGTAAGTAGCTTTCTTCGCTTCTGTGCAGCCTCAAAGCCCATTCTGGCCAATCTGGAAATCTCTTCCTTGGTATACACATTGGTATCAAATGCTTTTGTACCCTGCTCATTTCTTCCTCTAGGCTCGCCAAAGTAAATTCCTCCGGTTAATTCTCTGAAAAAAACAAAGTCAGCGCCTTCCACTCTTTCCAGTTTAAGGGGGGATTTATGGATCAAAGAGGGGAATGTGAAAGTAGGTCTCACATTGGCAAACAAGCCAAGCTTTTTGCGCATCATCAGCAAACCTTGCTCCGGTCTTACTTTGGCCTTAGGATCATTGTCGTACTTGGGATCACCTATTGCTCCAAAAAGTACCGCATCGGATCGCAGACATACTTCATGGGTCTGATCTGGATAGGGATCACCAGTAAGATCTATAGCCGCTGCACCTACAGGAGCTTCTTCAAAAGTGATGGTATGGCCATATTTTTTTGCTATGGCATTGACTACTTTGACTGCCTGGGCAATCACTTCAGGGCCTATGCCGTCACCCGGCAAGAGCGCTATATTCATTTCCATAAATGTTCGGTTTTCCCTTGTCTGGGTTGATGGTTTGATTATCTTTTTTTCCTGATCTGCTCTGCTCAAGTTGATCAATGATATTGAGCATTTTTTCTGTAGCCTTCAATGCAGCTACTGTCTGATCACTATCAAGTCCTTTGGTCTTGAATATCCGACCATTGTCCCATGTAATGATTGTCTCCACAAAGGCATCTGTCTTGCCTCCTGGAGGTATGGTCACATGGTAATTGATCAGCTTTGGGAGTTCTTTATTGATTGATTTATAAATTTTTCTCAATGCCTTCATAAAAGCATCGTATTGGCCATCACCCGAAGAACCCTCCTCATAGCTTTGACCATGGATATTAATTTTTAGCTGAACTGTGGGTTTAAGTCCTTTAGAGTGGCTAAGATTATAACCTTCAATTGCAATATTGTGCGCAATGGAATTATTCTGAAGAACATCAGATATGATGTAAGGGAGATCTTCGGTAGTGACCCTTTCCTTTTTGTCTCCTAACTCTATGATCCTTTGTGTCACTTTAGCCAATTCATCAGGTTCCAAAGAAAGCCCAAGCTCTTGAAGATTTTTGACAATATTGGCTTTTCCAGATGTTTTACCTAAAGCATACTTGCGCTGTCTGCCAAATCGCTCCGGCATGAGATCATTGAAATACAGGTTCTTTTTGTTATCACCATCGGCATGGATACCTGCTGTTTGTGTAAAAACATTTTCACCTACTACAGGTTTGTTTGCAGGTATTTGCTGACCGGAAAACTGCTCGACTAGCTTGCTTACCCTGAAGATTTTTTGCTCATTCACCCCTAACCTGAAGTCTGTAAAATCTTTTAAAACAGCAATCACAGATTCTAAAGGAGCGTTTCCTGCACGTTCACCAAGCCCATTTACAGTAGTATGGATTCCACTGATGCCATTATAGATCGCCTCAAGCACATTGGCTACAGAGAGATCATAATCATTGTGGGCATGGAAATCAAAATGGGTGTCTGGGAATTCACTTGTAATCAACTTGACAAAATGACTGACCTCTCTAGGATGCAAAAGTCCTAAGGTGTCTGGCAGCATGATGCGATTCACCGGCTGCTGACTTAGCACACCAATCAAATCCATGGTGTAATTGAGTGAATTGCGCATTCCATTGCTCCAATCCTCCAGATAGACATTCACTGAAATGCCTTTACTTTGGGCATACAGAATGTTTTCTTCTATGGCAGCAAAATGCTGTGCAGGAGTTTTGCGAAGCTGATGGGTAAGGTGGTTGAGCGAGCCCTTGGTGAGCAGGTTGAGCACTTTACCTCCTGCCTCAAGGATCCAATTCACCGAATCAGGATTATCCACAAATCCAAGGACCTCTATCCTATCTAGGTAACCTTTTTCAGCTGCCCATTGGGTGATTTTTTTGACCCCTTCCAATTCACCTTTCGAGACTCTGGCAGAAGCTACTTCTATCCTGTCAACTTTAAGTTCATCAAGTAGCAGCTTGGCAATCTGCAACTTTTCAGAAGGCATAAAAGACACGCCTGAGGTCTGTTCACCATCCCTCAGTGTAGTATCCATTATTTCGATTTTTTTAGATTGTGCCATATGATGCCCCCTGTTAATGTTTGCAGTTCATTCCTTGGACAAATAGTAGATTTGCCAGATCTTCTATTTTCTTTTTTCAGCAAATTCAGCTATCTCTTCTTTGATGTTGAGCAAATAGTCAATATCATCAAAGCCGTTTTTCATGTTTTCCTTCTTGTAACTATTGATGTCGAAAGTCTCTTGCTGTCCTGTTGCAAGTAAGGTAATGGTCTGCTTGTCAATATCCACCTCAACCAATGTAGCAGGATCCTGCTCCACTGCTGACAAGATTGCATCAGCAAAAGGTGCGGATACAGTCACTGGAAGCACTCCAATATTCAGACAGTTATTTTTGAAAATGTCGGCAAAGAAACTAGAAACTACGCACCTGAACCCATAGTCATAGATTGCCCAAACTGCATGTTCTCTACTTGAACCAGATCCAAAGTTTTTTCCTGCAACCAATATTTTTCCGCTATATCTGGGATTGTTGAGTACGAAATCCGGTTTGGGGTTTCCCTCCACATCGTATCTCCAATCCCTGAATAAGTTGTCTCCAAACCCCTCACGCTCTGTCGCTTTTAGAAAACGGGCAGGAATGATTTGATCCGTATCCACATTTTCAGTAGGAAGCGGAACAACAGTACTGGTTAGTATATTAAATTTATCGTAAGCCATGGTTAAGTTTTTAGGATTAAAACACTTCTCTTGGGTCACAGATTTCACCTGTCACTGCCACAGCGGCCACGGTTAATGGGCTCGCCAACAGGGTTCTTGCACCGGGACCTTGTCTCCCTTCAAAGTTTCTGTTTGATGTAGAAACCGCATATTTTCCCGCTGGAATTTTGTCGTCATTCATGGCTAGACATGCAGAACAGCCAGGCTGCCTCAATTCAAATCCTGCTTCTTCCAGGATCTTGACAAGGCCTTCTTCATGGGCGAGTTTTTCTACTTCCCTAGAGCCGGGTACAATCCAAGCTGTGATGTGATCGGCTTTTTTCTTACCCTTGACAAATGCTGCTACCGAGCGGATATCTTCTATCCTACCATTGGTACAGCTTCCGACAAAGACATAATCCATTTTCTTGCCTTTGATAGGTTCACCTGGCTGGAAGCCCATATAATCAAGAGACTTGAGGTAAGAGACCTTATTGCTGCCTTCCATCCCCTCTGTTGAAGGGATATTTCCTTTCACTTTGATTCCCATGCCCGGATTGGTACCATAGGTAATCATTGGTTCAATATCAGCTGCATCATAGTGGTATTCCAGATCGAACACTGCACCTTCGTCTGTCTTTAGTGTTTCCCAATAAGCGACAGCTTTGTCCCATGCTTCACCTTTTGGCGCATATTGCTTACCTTCCAGGTAATTGTAGGTGGTCTGATCAGGTGCAATCAATCCACCTCTTGCCCCCATTTCAATACTCATATTGCAAATAGTCATTCTGGCTTCCATACTTAAATTTCGGATAGCCGAGCCTCCATATTCGATGAAATAGCCTGTGCCTCCACTAGCGGAAATTTTGGAGATGATGTATAAGATGATGTCTTTAGAAGTCACACCTTTACCCAATTCACCTTCTACAGTAATGCGCATTTTCTTAGGCTTGCTTTGCATGATACATTGCGTAGCAAGTACCATTTCTACCTCAGAAGTACCGATACCAAAAGCAATGGCCCCAAATGCACCGTGAGTAGAAGTATGGGAGTCACCACAGACGATGGTCATCCCAGGCTGCGTAATTCCAAGCTCGGGACCTATCACGTGTACAATCCCATGATGGGCACTTCCTAAATCATGCAATTCAATGCCATACTTCTGGCAGTTTTCCCTCAGCTTCTCAACCTGCATTCTGGACAACTTATCCTTGATGGTTTTGTCTTGGTCTACTGTAGGCACGTTATGATCAGGAGTTCCGACTGTTCTCTCAGGATTTAGGACCCCGATCCCTCTTTTTTCTAAATTGAGAAATGCTACAGGGCTGGTCACTTCATGAATGAAATGCTTGTCTATAAAGAACACGTCAGGGCCATCCGGTACAGAGCGCACCACATGGGCATCCCAAATTTTATCGAATAATGTTTTCTTTTCCATTTGTTTAAACTTGCAATACTTTGTCTTTGACAGGTATTTTATTGAGTGCATCTACATAAGCCTGAGCAGACGCGAGGACAATATCTGTATTTGAAGAGAATCCATGATATGGCTTATCATCTTTCATCAAGCGCATGTGTACTTTGGCTACATCGTCACTTCCTGCTGTAATGGCCTGAATAAGAAATTCTTCAAGCTCAATTTGCGGCTGTACAATTTTACCAATAGCCTTTAAGACCGCATCTACCGGACCGTTCCCTTCAGAAGAAGTAATATAAGACTTATCACCAACTTTGATTTCAACATCAGCAGTGATGTTGCCGTTGGATTGGTAAGTCACTTTGCCAAGTTCAATAAAGGAGGACTCATCCATGTATTTGCCGACAAGGGATAGGAGGTCTTTTGGACCTATGTCTCGTTTGGAATCCGCCAATAAAAGGAATTCCTCATATACAGCCCTAAGCTCTTCGCCTTCAAGCTCTACGCCTAGTGAATCGAGATGGAATTTCAATGCCGCCCTTCCGCTCCTAGCAGTCAATACAATCGAAGATTCATGAACACCCACTTCTTTCGGGTCGATGATTTCATAATTTTCCCTATGCTTCAAAACCCCATCCTGATGGATTCCTGAGGAATGTGCGAAGGCATTTCTTCCAACGATGGCTTTGTTTGCCTGCACCGGCATATTCATCAATTTGGAGATCAGCCTGCTGGTGCCATAGATCTTAGGTGTTTGAATGTTGGTATGGACCTTGATTTGATGGTGGCATTTTATAGCCATGACCACCTCTTCCATAGAAGTATTTCCGGCGCGTTCGCCTATTCCATTGATAGTCAGCTCAGCTTGTCTGGCCCCATTCTGGATGCCGGCAATAGTATTGGCAGTTGCCATACCCAAATCATTATGGCAATGGGTCGAGATAATGGCTTTGTCAATATTGCTGACATTTTCTTTGAGGTGCCTGATGATTGCACCGTATTGCTCAGGCAGACAATAACCTGTGGTATCTGGGATATTGACCACAGTAGCGCCAGCTTTGATGGCTGCTTCAATGATTCGGGCTAGAAAATCCAGCTCAGCTCTCCCCGCATCCTCAGCATAAAATTCCACATCTTCCACATATTTTTTAGCAAATTTCACTGCTCTGACAGCCCTTTCGATGATTTCATCGGGTGTTGAACGCAGCTTGTACTGGATGTGATAGGGTGAAACGCCTATACCGGTATGGATCCTGCCCTTTTTTGCATATTTTAATGACTCGGCAGCTACTTCAATATCCTTTTCCACAGCTCTGGAAAGCGCACAGATAATGGGATTAGATACTGCCTTTGAAATTTCAAGAACAGAATTGAAGTCACCTGGGCTGGAAATTGGAAATCCAGCTTCAATGATATCTACTCCAAGTTCTTCCAACGCTTTGGCCACTACAATCTTTTCCTGGGTGTTCAATTGACATCCAGGTACCTGTTCACCATCTCGAAGAGTGGTATCAAATATCCATAGCTTTTCACTCATCGTTTAGTTGTTTTCGGGTCTTAATTTTCTCACAGTTGCTCCTGCTTGCCACATTTCAGACTCTCTCAATTCTTTAAGCTCGGCCTCTAACTTGACACGGTAATCTGCCTTACTGTTAGAATCAATTGATTTTTGAGCCTCTTTGCCAGATTTGACACTTTCATACAGTTCTTCAAATACAGGCTTGGTAGCATCTCTAAATGGCTTCCACCAGTCTAATGCACCTCTTTGTGCTGTAGTAGAACAGTTAGCATACATCCAGTCCATCCCATTTTCTGCAACTAGCGGCATAAGACTTTGGGTAAGTTCTTCTACAGTCTCATTGAATGCTTCAGAAGGCGTATGCCCATTGGCTCTCAAAACTTCATATTGCGCGGCAAAAATACCTTGGATTGCGCCCATCAATGTGCCTCTTTCTCCAGTAAGGTCGGAAGTCACTTCTCTGTAAAAGTCTGTTTCGAACAGGTATCCTGAACCTACTCCGATTCCAAGGGCAATTACGCGGTCTTTAGCTTTACCTGTGGCATCTTGGTAAATCGCAAAAGAGGAATTCAATCCCCTACCTTCAACAAACATTCTTCTTAAAGATGTTCCTGAACCTTTTGGAGCAACCAAGATAACATCCACGTCTGCTGGTGGAATGATACCGGTTTTTTCTTTATATGTAATTCCAAATCCATGGGAGAAATAAAGTGCTTTACCAGGAGTAAGGTATTTTTTCACTGTTGGCCATAAAGCAATCTGTCCAGCATCAGAAAGGAGAAACTGTAAGATAGTGCCTTTTTCACAGGCTTCTTCGAGTTCAAACAAAGTTTTTCCAGGAACCCAACCATCAGCTATAGCTTTATCCCAGGTCTTGGAATCCTTTCTCTGTCCTACAATCACATTGAAACCGTTGTCTTTCAGGTTGAGCGCCTGACCAGGACCCTGCACTCCATATCCAAGGATAGCAATGGTCTCGTCTTTCAATGTCTGTCTTGCTTTTTCCAAAGGGAATTCTTCTCTGGTAACTACATTTTCCTCTACTGATCCGAATTTCAGTTTCATAGTGTTTTAGATTAGGTTTGATTATAATAAATATTGTTTGATTGAAAACATTGGTTTGGCAATAGCCACTCTTCCCGATCTGGAAAATTCCATTAAATTGAAGGTTTTGAGAATTTCCAGCAATGCTTGCGTATCCTCTTTATGCCCTGTAAATTCAATGACTACAAATTCTTTCTCCGCAGAAATAATTCTAGCATTAAATTGCCTGATTACCCTTTCCAGACCTGGATCAAGGCTTCCTATTGGAATTTTATACAATGCAATTTCCTGATGGACTACCTCACTATCTGAAAAGTGGAAAGCCTTAATGACATCCACTATCTTCTCAATCTGTTTTACCAACTGTACGATCTGTTCTTCAGAAGTAGTGACTTCAATAGTAATCTTGTGTATGCCTTCAAGCCTGCTTTCAGAGGCTGTCAGTGCATCAATGTTTAAGCCCCTTCTGGTGAAAATGATGGTAATCCTATTCAGGATGCCAATAAAATTCTCCGTGTATACTAGAATGGTATATCTATTCATGATGGGTTTGTCGATTTAACTTAACCTGACTTCTTCAACTGAGCAGCCGGTGGCAATCATAGGGAAGACATTATCTTCTTTTTCGACTACAACTTCAAGGAAAAACGCCCCATCATGCAAGAGCATTTCGGCAATGGCGGCTCCTAAGTCAGCCCTTTCAGTGACTTTCAGTGATCTGATTTGGTAGGCCTCAGCAATTTTTATAAAATCCGGGTTCTCCAGTTCGGTAAACGAATAGCGCTTGTCAAAAAACATCTGCTGCCACTGCCTTACCATTCCTAGGTAATTGTTGTTCAACAGGACGATTTTCACCGGTGCCTTGGTCTGCATGATGGTTCCTAGCTCCTGAATGGTCATCTGTATTCCTCCGTCTCCCACTACACAGATTACCTGCCTTTTGTAATTGTGCAGCTGAGCTCCGAGGGCTGCAGGCAATGCGAATCCCATGGTACCCAGCCCGCCAGAAGTCACCTGGCTCCTTGTAGTCCTATAGTCAAAATACCTCCAGGCTATCATCTGGTGCTGACCTACATCGGTCACCAAAACCGCATCATCTTCTTTGTACTGGTTGATCAGGTGGATGACTTCACCCATATGCAGGCCTCCATGTGTCGCATGGAGATCCTTTGACATTACAGCTTCACGCTCCTGGCTCTCCAGCTCCCTGAACCGCTGCATCCATTCCTGATGCGCATTGGGCCTTACGGCATCCACCAGCTTGGCCAAGCTGAGTTTGCAGTCTCCGAGAATGGCGACCGTGGATTTGACGTTTTTGTCAATTTCGGCAGGATCCAGCTCCAGGTGGATCACTTTGGCCTGCTTTGCGTAGCGCTTCAGATCTCCTGTGACCCTGTCGTCAAAGCGCATGCCTACCGCAATAAGGACATCACATTGGTTGGTAAGCATATTTGGAGCATAATTGCCATGCATGCCCAGTTTGCCAACATAAGAGGGGTGGCTCTCGGGAAGTGCACCTGAACCCAAAAGTGTACAAGCAGCAGGTATGCCGGTCTTGTCAAGAAAACGTGTGAGTTCTGCTTCAGCCTGACCGATCACTACTCCCTGACCGTAAAGCAAAAAAGGCTTTTCGGCGGAATTGATGAGCGCTGCAGCACTTTCTATGTCCGGTTGTCGGATTTCCACATGCGGACGGTAGGATCTGATCTTATGGCAAGGGGTATAATTGAATTCCCCGAATTCTACCTGTGCATTTTTGGTAATGTCTATAAGGACAGGACCTGGTCTTCCTGAGCGGGCAATATGGAACCCTTTGGCAATGGCAGGTGCAATATCCGCGACTGACCTTACCTGTATGTTCCATTTGGTGCCCGGCATGGACAGACCTACCATGTCTGTTTCCTGAAAAGCATCCGTCCCCAGCAGGTGGGCTGCCACCTGACCAGTAATGCAGACAAGGGGAGTGCTGTCGATCAGGGCATCTGCCAGCCCAGTTATCAGGTTGGTGGCGCCGGGACCGGAAGTAGCCAGAGCGACTCCGACTTTGCCGGACACCCTTGCATACCCTTGTGCGGCATGTACAGCACCCTGTTCGTGACGTGTCAGCACATGCTTGATCTGGTCACTGTAGTCATATAAGGCATCATACACTGGCATGATGGCTCCTCCGGGATAGCCGAAAATGTATTCCGCATTTTCGGCTATCAAAGACCTAACAACGATATCCGCTCCTCTTATCATGGTATTAGGATTTAATTCAAAATTTGTCTGTAACGCATCCTTCGGATGCAGTGGCCACCAGCTGACTGTACTTCTTCAGCGTACCTTGCAAGTGGCTGAGGTCTTTTTTGACCCATTCGGATTTTCTGTCTTCCATTTCGGCTTCGGACAGGTTGCAGCTCAGCTCCAGCTTATCCGCATCGATGGTGATGATATCCCCTGTCTTTAGCAGCCCGATAGGACCTCCAAGGTAGGCTTCTGGTGTCACATGTCCCACTACGAATCCATGGGTACCACCGGAGAATCTGCCATCGGTAATCAGGGCCACATCGGACCCCAAGCCTGCACCGATAATCATGGAGGTAGGTTTGAGCATTTCCGGCATGCCAGGTCCACCTTTGGGACCGATGTTCCGAATGACCACTACTTCTCCTTTTTGGATCAATTTGTTTTTGATGCCCTCGTTGGCATCCAGCTCCGAATCAAAAACCCTTGCCGGACCTGTAAAAGATTTACCCTCTTTACCGGAAATCTTGGCTACCGCTCCTTGGGGCGCGAGGTTGCCGTGAAGTACACAGAGGTGACCTGTAGCTTTTAAGGGCTGCTCAATAGGATGGATGACATTGACCACAGATGGGACTACTGCATCTATCTCGGCAAGGTTTTCAGCAACAGTCCTGCCAGTAACGGTCATACAGTCTCCATGCAGCATTCCTTTTTCCAGGAGGTATTTCATAAAAGCAGGCAAGCCCCCTTGTTCATAAAGGTCTTCCATCAGGAACTTCCCGGAAGGCTTGAAATCCCCGATCAGCGGAGTGGCTTCGTTGATCCGCTTGAAATCCTGAAGCGTGAAGTCAATACCGGCTGTTTTGGCGATAGCAAGGATATGCAAGACAGCGTTTGTACTGCCTCCAAGAGCCACTGCTACGCGAACGGCGTTTTCAAGGCTTTTTTTGGTGACAATGTCTTTGGGCTTGATGTCCTTTTCAAGAAGAATTCGGAGGTAAGCGGTGACCTGCCCGCACTCCCTGTTTTTTTCAGGGGCAGTAGCAGGAGTGGATGAACTGTAAGGCAAAGACATGCCCATGGCCTCAATGGCTGAAGACATGGTATTGGCGGTATACATTCCCCCACAGGCACCTGCACCAGGGCAGCTGTTACGGATGACGCCTTGGTAGTCCACATCGCTCATTTCACCCTTTACCCGCTTGCCATAGGCCTCAAATGCCGAGACAATATTGAGTTTCTCCCCATTGTAATTGCCCGAGCGGATGGTGCCCCCATAGACCATGATCGACGGTCTGTTGATCCGCAACATGCCCATTACCGCTCCCGGCATGTTCTTGTCGCAACCTGCCACGGCAATACAGCCGTCAAAGGAATGACCCAGAATAAAAGACTCTATGGAATCGGCAATGATTTCCCGGGATACCAGTGAGTATCTCATCCCATCTGTTCCCATGGAAATGCCATCGGATATCCCAATGGTATTAAAAACCAAACCGGTCAGACCATCAGCCGCAGAGGCATTTTTGATCAGACCGGCAAAGTCATTGAGGTGCATGTTGCAGGGGTTGCTTTCATAGCCACAACTCGCTATCCCTACAAATGGCTGGTTCATCTGTTTATCACTCATCCCGGTAGCATACAACATAGCTTTGCCTGCGGGGTGCTCTTCATTTTGACTGATTTCCCAACTGTGTTTTTTTAAACTCATGGTTATGTTTCAATAGGTTTATCGGGGTAAAAAAAAATGCCTCATTATCTGAGGCACTTAGCATTTGTATGGTTGTCTACGAATAGTCTAGCGCCTCAATTTTTATTACAAATGAGAATAATAAAGCTTAGAGGAGTGACTATTTCAAACATGTGGTTATAATTTCTTTTTGATTGATGACACAATATTAAACCTTCATTTCGAGACTTACAATATTTAATTTCATTTTTTACTGAAGAAAAGAT
>DAIPZN010000119.1:0-13107 GCA_036782195.1 Cyclobacteriaceae bacterium
TTTCCAAAGCTTCTCCACCAAATTCCTGCTTCTTCTCAACCGCTTACGCTTTCCTTCTTCCTCTCCGTAGTAATTGTTGATGTATTGGTTCTTTTGGGAATACAGATAGGTATTGCCGTAGCCATAATTGTAGCCTTCATAATAATACCCGGAATCTACAATGCCATTGAATACGCCATATACATTTTTGACCTGCTTGTTGTTGAATAGGTCATTGATCATCACCAGGTGGTCTTTGAGCGTGTAGTTCTGTCTGACCACATAAAGGTTGATGTCAAATAGCTGCATGAGGTCAACGGTTTCCGAAACCAATCCCAATGGTGGTGTATCGAAGACTACAATGTCAAAATTGGCTTCCAGGTGATCTAGAAAATCCTTCAGCCTATCTGTCTGTAACAATTCCGCCGGATTGGGGGGAATGGGACCTGATGGCACAAAGTACAGATTGGCATGCTGTGTAGAAAGGATGATATCGGCTTCATTGACTTTTCCGATCAGAAACTGGGATAGCCCGACTTTTTCGGAATGGTTGAAATATGAGGCCAGCTTGGGACGTCTCAAGTCAGCGCCGACAACAACCGTCCGCTTTCCGCCTAGGGCCATCACAGAGGCCAGGTTCAGGGAGGTAAAGGTTTTGCCTTCTCCAGAAACAGAGGAGGTTACCAGAATTTTCTTACTCGCTTTTCCTGCTGAGAGATAGTTGATCGCGGAGCGCAAGGAGCGGAAAGATTCTGCTACCGCTGACTTGGGATGCTCCAGCACAACCATATTGGTTTCTTTCTTGCTGTGTCCAATTACCCCTAACTGTGGAATCACAAAATGTTTCTTTAGGTCTCTCTGATCTTTGATGCGGTCATCAAAGAAATCCTTTAACCAGAAAAATCCAAAAGGAATCAAAAATCCCAAAGCTATGGCAATTAAATAATTACGCTCTTTCTTCGGAAAAACCATCACACCTTTTTTGGCATAGTCCAAGATGGAATTGTCTGACACATTAGAAGCTTTGGCAATACCGATCTCAGCCCTCTTTTCCAACAAATAAGTGTAGAGGTTTTCTCTTAGTAAGTATTCCCTATTGATGGATGAAAACCGGGATTCGGCTTCTGGCATCTTGAGAAACTCCGCTTCATAATTATCCATATCCTTTCGGAGGGCGGATTTCTGCACTTCGGTATTTGCAATCAGGTTGTTGACATTCTCAAACAAGGCTTCTTGAACCTTGGTCATCTGCACATCTATCTTGGCTATTTCAGGGTGGTTTTCATTGACGGAAGCAAGCAGCTTGCGTCGGTCCTGACTGAGCGTGACAAGCGTCTGTATCAACCCATTGAGCAATGGGTCAGGAATACCCACTACAGAAGGGGCTATGACCTGGGTAAAATCCATACTCCTTTGGTTCATGTACTGCATGATGGACCGGTAGTAGGCCTGCTGGAATTCCAGTTCCTGATACTGCTCTTCCAACCTGTCCATTTTACCAAGCAAGCCCGTAAATTCCGAAGCCACATTGATCATGCGGTTTTCGATTTTGAACTTCTGCAGCTCCCGCTCTTTTTTGCGGAGTGAATCTTCCAGATAGCCTAGCTGCTCCTCAATAAAACGTAGTGTATTTTCGGAATTCCTGTTTTTCTCCTTCAGCTCATATTCCAGGTAACTTTCCATCAAGGCATTGATGTAGTCCCTGCCTTTCTCCACCACCCTTGTGGTCGTCCTGATTTCCAGTACAGAAGCTGAAGCATTGACCATGGTCACACTGACTGAACGGGCAAGTCCTTCTTCCAGAACGGAAGGGTGTCTTAATCTAAATATCAGTACTTCCCCTATTCTTCCAGGATTGATCAGGTGTACGGTAAACTTTGACTTTGTGGTGACGATGGGTTCTCCAAAAGTGAATACCTGTCCATACAGGCTTTCATCTCCTTGAGCCATGACCGGGCTGAAATCAAAAAAACCAGGCTCTTCAGGCCCCAGTCTAAAAGTCTTATCAGATAGGATATCCAACTGCATGGGTACATCAGGCAGCTGCATGTGGTCCCAATCCACTTCTATCCGCACGGGACTTCGGTCATAGAGTTCAATGGGCTTGATATTGGTCTTGGCCCAGTATTCCACATCAAAATGGATCTTTTTCAATGCTTCCCTTGCCAGCTGCTTGGAAGTCAGCATCAAAATGTCATTTTCCAAAGTGCTCTGTCCACTAAATATACTGGATCTGTCCAATATCCTTGCTTCGGGAGTGGTGTTGGCTTTGATCACCATGGTTCCGGCCACGGAATATTCATCTACGGTATAGCGGTGGAACACATAGGTGGCAAAAACAAAATTGGCAATAAAAAGCAGGTAATAGGGCCAAAACTTGATGTACTTCAAAATGACGTACTTGATCTCAAGCTCTTTCTCTTCATTTTCAAACTGACTGAAGTCTAGCTTTTCCATTACCTTCCGTTGATTATGGTAAACAATAAGAGACCAGTACCTAATAAGGTAGCGATAAGCTGCAATGAACCAGAAACGTTGTCTGCCTTACCAAATTGCCTGATTTTCATCGGCTCCAGGTAAAGGATATCGTTGTTTTGGATAAAGTAATAAGGTGAAGCAAGCAAGGCCCTGTCATGCAGGTTGATCTGATGGATTTTGGTGCCTCCATCATATTGTCTGATCAAGAAAAGCTGGTTTTTCTTGGCCAATAAGTTTGTCTCTCCTGATGCAGCCAAAGCGTCAAAAATAGTGGCCCTGTTGCGCAGGATCACTTTGGTTCCTACGTTGCCGAATTCACCAAGTGTGGTATACCGGATCCCTGCTGTACGCAAACGCACAAAAACTTCTTCTTTGAAATAGGCATTGATGGCTTCCTGTACCTTATCTCTGGCCTGAACTTCTGTCAATCCTGCTATATGCACTTTTCCCAACTTGGGCAATTCTACTTCTCCGTCCTTATTCAAGGTATAGCCGGTAAAGTAAAAAAAATCACCTCCGCCACCACCCATCATGCCACCCCGCATGGTGCGTGAAGTCTGGAATTCAAATCCCCGGACAAGATCCTCATCAGAAGCGGCAAAATCTATATCCACAATATCAAAAGGCTGTAAAACGTATTGGTAATCCATCGCCGCATAAGGAATAAACTCATCTAAACCTATGGGCGGATTTTCAGGGAGATTCTGCAGATACGTGAGTCTTTTGTTGCTGATACAGGAACTGGCTAGCAATCCAAAAGCCATCCAAAATAAAAGCTGCTTCATATATGGGTGACATAGTTGGTTTCAAATATAAATAAATAAACCAAATTAGCTTCTTTCCATGAAGCTTTGGGGCAAAGAAATACAGGATTGAATTTCATGTAAAGGATCAGCAATATTTTTAGCTTCTAGAAAGGCTATGATACTTTAATGGACATTTGACATTTTTATTGTTTGGCTGATTGAAGGAGAAAGGTAGTAGGGATAAAAAATAAGTTATGATAATCCCTACTCAGTTTTTTTGCTATTTCAAAAGTAATGCGAAAAGTTGCTTAATCACCCGATGCAAACATACCACAAAGTTTGAGATTCCCAAATACCCTCCTCAATCTATTTTTTACATAACTACCACATTTTATTTCATTCGTTTATACTTTTTTAATATTCATATGATTTATCGTAGAAATGATATTCTTTTTACATGATAAGCTTATATGGGAGAATTAAAAAACTGAAAAATGGACATAAAAAATACCGCGTGAAACATCCATGTATCATTCATTTTTCAGGAAATAATTAACAGATTGACTATCATGATCATAAAGGAAAGCCCGAAAAACAATTAACTTGATGCAATAAAGGACTGGGGATTTTTTGGCGCTAGAGAGTTTGCGCATCAGGAAACTGGCATGACCTGAAAAAATCAGGTGTAGCATGAAAAACTTCTGAGTTTAAGCATGGCTGAAAAATATATGAGCCTTAAAAATTGTTGGGATGCTTGACCTTTTCCACCTGTTCTGCAAAACTAGCCATATGATGTGAAGTCATGCCATAAGCACTTCTCATCTGACAAAAAAATTCCACAATTTCTGCCATGCAATCCATATTTTCTTCCGGATAGTGGCCAAAATTATGTGGATGCAGCCACAGATGATAGACTGAGTTATTTTCAGCAGCCAAAAAGAGTTCTTCTTTGATCCTGCGGACCCGCATCTGATTGAAGAGCCCTCCTTTTTGATAAGGCCTTAACAATCGGGATGCCGGAAGTTTGAACCAACCTTCAGGAGAGCGATGCAGGTTCTGATGATAGGTAGGCATACCTAGGCCCACCAAGGTATCACCTGTCCTGAACACTTTTTTTAACAAACTGACTTTGTGGGGATTTTTCCAATACCAGTCTTCGGGATTGGTCCGCATCAAATCAAAACCCGCTTCGAGAGCCACTTCAAAGGCTTCGTCATGGTATTGGTTACGGGGAAAAACCAAGGACCGCATACTTTGTTGGAATTTGGCATGAGCAATATGCTTAACTGCTGCCAAATCAGCCTTAAAAGCAGCTTTGTTTTGCCCTGACTCCGCAGTATAGTAATGCAAAAAGGTATGCGTACCCAGTTCTTGATTGGGTTGGGCTATGATCTTGGCTACCAAATCAGGGGCAAACAAACAATCTTCAGCCAAAAATCTGGAGTTTTTGACCCAACTGTAGGCGCACAACTGTTTTTGAAGGTAATCTGGCAAAATCTGTGGGCGATAGGCTTCCCATTCCTCTATGGAGGCAGCCATTAAAGAGCCTACTGTCGCCCAGGTTGCGCTGATCTGCTGTGACTCAAACAGCTGCAGAATTCGGGGAATGACATTCCTTGTATTTTGATAATAGGGCAAACAGTCCCTGAGTTCATATTTATCAAATCTGCCCCAATGCAGTTCAAAATCCAAAGAAATGATCAGCGTTCCTTTCAAATACTTGTTGGTTTACGGGCACTTTTTGTTAAATATAAATTCCAAAGCATATTGACACCCCACACAAAGCCGAAAAATATAAATATTGTGTAGATACTCTTCATCCGCATCATGATACCTAAAATATTTAAACTAAATGAATAAAACAATCCCATGATCATGCTGATCATCCAGAAAGGCCAAAAATAATTTGGATAAGTCTTAAACCAGATGCTAATACACATCATAGCTATGGCAACAGCAATCAACACATTCTCCAATGCTGCCATCACCTGCCAAAAACCTCTTGCTTCCCAGACAAATGGCCTCAACCAGAAAGTAATGATTTTTTGAATAGATGAATATTCCTCCATAGGTACATGGGATCCAGCCTGAAATCCGCTTAAAAAAGCCTGATGTTGCTCGAAAAAAGCCATAAACCCTTGTAAACTCAATTCTTTAACCTGACTGATTGAAAGAATGTATAAAAAAGCAGGAAGGCTCAAGCCAAGCAAAATGATCCCAATACCCTGTTTTACCCGCATAGAATAAGCAGACTGAACCAACCAAAAAGGCACAAAAATCAACATTACAGCACCCTGCAACGGCCTTACCATCCAACTCAGTCCTATGCCCATCACCAATATCCAAAATGCCGATTTGGAATGGTTCCAAGATAAAATGTAAAGCACTAATCCCATAAAAGCCAAGGCTTCTTTGCCGATTCCAGCAGTCCAAAAGTGTAAATTGGGTAAAAACATGACCCCTTGCAGCAAAGAAACCATAGCTGGAGTTGGGTTGTGGAGCATCAAAACCCTGTGGGCAACAGCATACAGCTTGAGCATGGCCCATAAGGAGGCTAGAGCGTAGAGCAAATTGCCCAACCAAAAGGGAAGCCCTAAAATCTGGGAAAAAGGATAATTCAGCCATTGCATAAAAAATGTACGGGTACCAAAGTGCTCCATCCAGGTCTGGGAACCCCTACTTTGGTCTGCGGTCATCTCCCAGTACCCTTTGGCATCTCCCCCATGCTGAGCGATATACAGGGTAAATATCACACAGATCAACAGGTGATAACAGGCCAGCCAATAAGTAAAACCTTTGATTCCCAAAAGTCTTTCCGGATCATGCATGCAAAATCTCCTTATAACCTGCTATGGTTTGCTGCAGATTGAAATGTCTGATCCCAAAATCACGGATTTCAGTCTTGGGTATGGCAAGACTTTCTTTTACCCATTGCATCAATTGGTCCTTACTCAGGTTTTCTTCATATTGCGCAAAGCTGATCCCCGAAAGCAGGGCTTCAGTATCACCTATACCAGCAGAAAGCAACACTGGAAGCCCCATCAGAAAATATTCCCCGATCTTAATCGGTGCCAATCCAATCAGGCTTGGAGCTGATTTCCTTAGGCTGATGCCGATATCCGCTGCACTGAGGTATCCCGGAATATCCGCAAAAGCACCTTGAATTACAATCACCGCATCTGTAAGTGCCGCCGGAATCTGCAGCTGTGAACGTGTCAATACCAAAAATTTACTTCCCGGAGCAGCATGATGGAGCCAAGTGAAAATTTCCAGCATCCTCTCCCACTTGTATGGTACACCTATAGAACCGGTATAGGCCAGCAAAATGTCCTTTTCCTGTAAACCCCATAGGTTTCGGTAATGCTTTCTTTTTTGGAGATCCGGCACAAAGTGGTTCGGATCCCTCCCATTACTCACTTTGAAAAACTTATCTGGTGTGAGTTCCTGATTGCCTGCTAGCAAAAATTGAATGGCTTTATTGCTTCTTGTCAGGACTAGATCTGCCTGGAGAAGCATCTCCAATTCCTCTCCCTTTTGTTTGCGATATCGATAACTTCCTGGCTTTAGCCCTGCAAAGTCCACCCGCTCTTCGATACTTAGTCCATCCGCATCGTACACCAATTGCACTTGCCTATCTTTTAACCAGTTTTTCAGCCTGTTGACCATCATGGCGGGCATAATGGATCTAGGCATCAACACATTGATCGCATGCTCTTGGATATAGGAACGGATGATGCCTTTTCCTCTATATACAGTCCAAATAGCGCCAATCGCAGGGTGTGGCTTTCTGGATACCGGAACATGTTTGTAATTCACCCCAAAACCTTTAGCAAGTTCCTGAATGCGTGAAACTTCAACCGGATTTGCCCAGCTAAACTGCATCACGTGACATTCCATTCCTAGCCCTGACAAAATCGGAAAAAACAAGGTCTCCAAATAATTTGAGGTTTCGGAGTCCCAGCATATAAACAACAACTTTTTCATTTAGTAAGACTACTCACCGAAAGTTAAAACCATTCAAAATTTTGATTCTTTAAATAGCTTTTATATGTAAAGTTATTTAGAACAAACTCCGGAGTTGATTTGTATTTTTTTTCTAATTCCGATTGATTTTCGATACATAAATTAATCTTATTAGCTAAATCACTGATATCCGAAGGAGTAAATGAAATTGATAATTGATCATCTGGATTAATTTCTTTAACAGAAGGAAATGAGCCATTGATCACCAATTTGCCTGCAGCAAGTGCATCAAAATATTTGACATGGACGATCAGTTGTGAATAGGTATTTTGTTTATCTGGGCAGACTAAAAGATCAGAAATTTCTTGGTATGACCTTAATTCCTCATACTTTGTTCTGCCAACAAAATGGATATATTGATTTAAATCTAATGTATTGACCAATTGAACACATTCTTCAAGGACAGGGCCATCACCAATAAGTAACAATCTAATATGTGGCTGATTATGGATCAATAAACCAACCGCTTGGATCAAATCCGTCATACCGCCGGTTTTTTTAAAACCACCTGCGAAAAGTATGACAAAATTCTTTTCAGATAAGTTATACTTAGTTTTAATCTTTTCCACAAGACCTTCATCCACATATGCACTTTCAATTTCCTCACTGATCAAATAAGGAATGATGATGGATTTTGCATGCTTGGATTTTGGATACTGCTGATTAAAAAAATCCTTCATGCTTTGGCTGGCAAAAATAAATCCATCAGAATTGCCATAGATCCTCTTATCTAAAACTGATGCAAAAAGAAATTTAAAGAAGAGCATTAATGCTTCCTTTTTCGATGCTGCATTACGCATCCTAAACTTAAATTCAATAGTAGGAATACCGTGTAAATCATTGTAGTAGGCAGAAACCAGTTTTTTCTTTCTCAACAAATAGCCCACAGTATTATCCAAATACTCCAAGAAATATATTGAACGTCCTAAAAACCCATTTTCATTCAAAACTTTCTGAATGTTGTCAAAAAGACGGGAGTAAATCGCTGTAGAAACAAATGCAGGCGTTACGCCGACTAAAGCCTGAAACTTCCTCTTATCCGTCGCATCGAATGGATGATTGAGGTTGATATGCTTGATAGCAGGATGAAATAAAGCATGATTAGATGCATTGGAAATTAGAATCACTTCTTTACCATCCTTAGCAAGCTGATTCAGAAGTCCATACATCCTAATTGTCCCCCCTCCTTCTTTTTGAAAATTATTTAGGGTGAAAAAAATCAGGTTCCGATTGTTATCCATGTTTGCTAGCATTATTTAAATAGGCCTCTTTCTTTCAATTCTACCAAAGCACTGTCAGATTTATCTGTTGGTAATGGTTGACGTTTTACCCATTCTACAAATTGAGTCAAACCTTCATCTAAATGAACCCTAGGGGAATAGTTTAAAATGTTGGTAGCTTTAGAAATATCTGCAACATTGTGCCGTATATCCCCTACACGGAATTTTCCTGTAATATGCAATTTCACCGAGGCAGAGAGTTTTTCAACCAGCTTGTTGGAAACATCTTGCACAGACGTGCCGATTCCACTACCTATATTGAAGACATGGTTATTGGCATTATCATTTTCAAGAGAAAGGATTAGGCTATTGATAACATCGTCTATATAGACAAAATCTCTAGATTCATTTCCATCTTCAAAAATGAATATATCCTGACCATGCCTAATTCTAGTAGAAAAAATAGATAAAATTCCAGTATAGGGATTGGATAAAGACTGCCCAGGTCCATAGACATTTTGGAACCTCAACGCAACCGTGGGTATGTTCAGACTTTTGGCCGTATTTAACAACAATAGTTCTTGAGCCAGTTTACTTATCCCATAGACAGAAAGCGGTTTTAGTGCTGAATCTTCACTTGTAGGCAGTAAATGCAAAGCTGACTTACATATTGGACAGCGTGGTTCGAAAAGGCCAGCAAGCAAATCTTGTTCAAACCTCTCTCCAGGGTTGACAATCCCATGTTCAGTACACCTGTAAGAACCTTCTCCATACACCGCTCTTGTTGAGCTTAAAATGATTTTGGAGACTGATGTATTTTTTGCCAAATATTCCATCAAATAGGCTGTTCCCATTACATTTACTTGAGAATATTTGGAAATGGCATACATAGATTGGCCTGTGCCTGTTTCTGCAGCTAGATGAAACACAGCATCAATATCCTGAGGGAGTTTATGATAAGATTCAGGAGAAGAAACATCCCCCAAAATGCACTCTGCCACCTCATGTAATGCTAAAGGAAACTCTGCTCCCTCTCCGTGGATCTGTGGGGACAGGTTATCCAAAATGATAATTTGATAGCCTCTTTGAGCTAGTTTAATGGCCAGATTAGAGCCTATAAAACCAGCTCCTCCGGTAATCAGAATTTTCTTCATGTGGGTGTATTATTCAGTATTTGAAGCAAATTTTTTCAATAGTTTGCTATAACGTTCTTTTTTAGCATAGACAATGAGGTAAAAACAAAAAAGCAAAAAATAAATCATGGTCATATTTTTCATCCGCATGACGATACCCAAATTGGCCAGGGAATTCATAAAGGCAATCGTCACCGGCACAAACATGATGATGGCGATCTTCATAAAAATCGGCATCTTTTTAATTGCCTCTACGGACCAATTTCTATAAATAAAAAAGCTCAGATACAGGTAAAGCGCATTTTCAAATGAACTGAGAAAGGAAATGATATTGTGTGCATCCGCAAACAAGGGTCTAAAGAGGTAAGTAAACAGGCGAAAAGGCCAGGAATAGGATGTGAGGTCTACACTTGACCCGATCCTTGCCTTTCCTAGATTTGCAATTTTATTATCTGCCAATTCCTCAAAAGATTCTACAGAATACTCTGTCAATTTTAAGGCTTCCAAAGTTTTGGAACTTAACCAAATTGAAGCTCCAATTGCAGCAATAGTCAAAATAGTTTTGTATTGCCACTTCATTTTCGTGCCCAATAACAAGGCAACAGCTGAAGCGGCGATTAAGGTCTGACCGATATGCGGCCTAATCATATAGGCAAAAAATAAAGCAAGCACTGCAAGCCACCACTTTTTCTGGTAATACTGAAAAGCAAATAGAAATAAAGCAATGGCCCAAAAGGAAATGGAATCCTTTCCCACACCTGCTGTCCAAAAATGGAGGTTGGGAAAAAAGAAAATGGCTGGAAACAGGGGAATACCCAAGATTTTATGGTTCGTAGGGAAAAAGTTGGCAACCATTAAAAATATGTACCGGATACCCATAAACCCTAAAAATCCAAAAAGAATATTTCCGGTAATATATTCCAACCCTAAAATCCTACTAGGGATATAACAAATCCACAAAATAAAGGTTGTCCCCTCTCCAAAATAGGACATCCAAGTTGGATTGGCGATCTTAACTTGTTCCATTATAAATAGCCAATAACCTTTAGAGTCACCTCCAAATGTCAGGATATACCAGGTAAATACGAAACTGAATAATAAGTGGTAAAAAAGCAGGTAATGCAGGTACAGCTTGTATTTGTAAGGCAGGCCAAAATCTTTGACCATGGTGGCATTGGTATGGCCCAAGGCAAACAATAAAAGCCCAATAACAACTATATCCAGCATATTTAATTCAATGAAATGGCAATATAAAGTTGAACAGGCTCAAAAGGACAATATTGATGCAATAAATATTATTCTAAATCTTGATCCCTTTTTCCTGAATCAATTGAAGGTAAAGCGCTTCTACTTCCTTACAATATCTTTCTGCAGTATAGTTTTCTTTGGCTCTACTAAACGCGTTTTGACCCATAGCCTTTCTTGCCTCAGGATTGTCGAGTAGGTATTGGATTTTTTGGGCTATAGCTTCCGGATCAAAAGCCGGAACCAAAAAACCTGTCTCTCCATCCACTACAATATCCTGTAAGCCTCCTACCCTTGTGGCTATAACCGGTAGCTGATGCAGCATGGCTTCAGCTGCGACCAAACCAAATCCCTCTCTGGAAGAGGCAATACAGAAAATATCCATCAGCTTAAAATATGGAGCAGTATCAAACTGATACCCTACAAAGATCACTTTTTCCTGAACACCCTGCTGAACTGCATATTCCCTTAGCATGTTCTCGTCAGGACCTCCTCCAACAACTAATAGTTTAATTTGTTGATTGTTTAAAAGAGTTAAAGCTTTAATAATGTCTGTAATTCTTTTTGGATCATTAAACAATCTCCCTATTGTACCAACTATAATTTCAGAACCCTTAAATTTTAAAGAAAATTTTAATTTTTCAATTTCACCAGTGAGGACATCTCTCGGAGACTCAACTCCATTGTTGATTAATTTAACCTTTTTCGGAGATACCTTTACTACATTAGTAAGATAGTCAGCTACATTTGGAGAAATGGCAACAAAAACATCAGAAAAAATTGAAAAAAATTTCAAAAGCAAACTAGCCTTTTTGCTCCTATTTGTTGGGAATGAAGTTTCCTCAAGAAGGATAATAGGTACTTTTTTCAAAATCCCATTTATAGCTGCCAACGTGACACCTTCATAAACAGCCCCATGGATAATATGGGGTTTAAATTGGCCGATAATTTTCTGTACCTTCCGATGTTTGGCCCAGTGAAATGGTCCCTGAAAATCACCGATTTCCAAAATCTGCACCCCATTGGCTTCTATTTCATCAGCAACAAAACCATCTTTATGCGTACCAATCAACTTCTGTTCAAACCTAAGCGGATCCAGATATTTGGCTAACATCATCCTTCTCCTTTCAACCCCTCCTCCTGTCACAGTGGACAAAATATGCAATACCCTAATCATGGCAGGCTAATTTTTGATATAAATTCTCCAATTGCTCAACATATTTTGCTTCAGTAAAGCGGTCACTAACATAAGCTTTTCCTTTAGAGCCTATATCAGCCATTTGCACAGGATCCATATTTAAAATCATTTGGAGTTTTTGAGTTAATTCTTCTGGATTTGAAGGGTCAAACAACCAACCTGTTTCACCATCTCTGATAAATTCCGGAATGCCGCCTACCTTGGAACAGAGGCAGGGTACAGCACACAGCATGGCTTCAACAGCCGCAATACCAAATCCTTCTGATAGAGAAGGCAATACAAATAAATCAGCTTTGGCTAAATACCTTTCAGGTTCTGAAACAAATCCAGTAATGATTACTTTTTCTTGTAAACCTAATTCCTCAATTAAAGATTGCAAATTCGTCCTTTCACTTCCATCACCTACCAAAATCAACCGGATATTTGGGACCTGCATAGTATAAATTGCTTGAATCAACAAACGTTGATTTTTAACCTTTTCGAAACGGCCCACAGAAACAATGGTAAAGCTATTTTGTCTATCACGTTCAAAAAACTTGGGGCTAGAAACAGGATTGTAAATCACAGTTCCTTTTTCTGGTGAGATTTCACCTATTTCTATTAAAAAATTTTTGACGGCTTCAGAAACACAGATCACGCGGGTGGCAAAGCGATACAAGATAGCAAAAACAAATCTTGCGGTTTTGGAATGACTTGGAAAACCAATTTCTTCGGCAATAATCACTGGCACCCCAGCTAGCTTAGCGGCTATAATCCCGTGAAAATTAGCCTCTCCTGCTGCAGTATGTAAAACATTTGGTTTTTCTAACTTTAACCATTTATAAAGTAGCAAAATATTTTGTAGATTTTTTATTGATGGATTCTTACCAAAAATTTGAACATTAAAATTATTGGATTTTAGAAGATTTTCAGCAAAACCTCCCCTTCCGATCGCTCCAAATGTATATATATTTCTGAAAAGAGTCCTTTGCTGGGAAAATGAAATATATTTTTTTTCTTGTCCCCCAAAATCTAAGGATGTAGTTAATCTAACTATCTTCAAAATTGTCTCAAAAAGAGTTTGTTAAAATTACAATAGATAATAA
>DAIPZN010000120.1:0-12937 GCA_036782195.1 Cyclobacteriaceae bacterium
GATACAATTTATTCAACAAAAAAGGATATAATAATCCATAATGTTGATAATTAATATCCATAATTGCCAAACATCAGTTGCTGGACAAGGTTATTTCAGCAAAGATTATAATTAATTTATTGCCATGATTATGAAAAATGTATTCCCGTTGAAATTCCTCTATGGTGGTGGAGAAATGGGAGAACTGATAAAAAACAAAAACTGGAGCACAACAGAGTTGGGAGATCTTGAGAATTGGTCTGCACCTTTTACTACCACTCTAAGTATAATGTTGAACAATAATTTCCCCATGTTTTTATTTTGGGGAAAAAACCTACGCTGTTTTTACAATGATGCCTATAAAAGTTTATTGGGTACAAATGGTAAACATCCGGCCATCCTTGGAATGCCTGCACATGAAGCTTGGCCTGAAGCCTGGTCAACTCTTGCTTCTTTGTTAATCAAAACCAGCAGTCATGGTGAGTCTTTCATGCTTGAAGACCAGCTCATTCCGATTTATCGAAATGGTAAACTGGAAGATGTTTTTTGGACCTTTAGCTATAGTCCTGTTTGGGATGAAAATCTTAGTGTAGCAGGAGTTTTGGTTACTTGCACAGAAACAACCAACCATGTCAATGCCTTCAGGCAGCTAGCGGAAAGCAACCAACGCTTTTTGGCCAACATTAGAAATGCACCCGTAGCCATGTGTGTTTTCCGTGGAGAGGATTATATCATCGAGATTGCTAATCGTCCAATGTTGAACCTGTGGGACAAATCCGAGTCAGATGTTCAGGACATGCCTTTTTTTGACGTTCTCCCAGAAGCCAAAAATCAAGGATTGGATGAGCTGATGAAAAAAGTATTCAGCACAGGATCGAAAGTAGAAGTAAATGAAAGGGCAATAGAACTAACCATCAATGGCAAAAGGCAGAAAAAATTTCTGAATCTAGTTTATCAGCCAATAATCGAACTGCCTGAAGGTGTCAGCGGCATTATTACCACTGCTGTTGATGTTTCAGAACAGGTGTATACAAGGTTGAAAATAGAAGAAAGTGAGCGGAAAATCCGAGCCATTATCAATAGCTCTCCTATACCCATGGCTTTTTTGACAGGCCCTGAATTCCGAATCGAATTGGCCAATGCAGCTAAAATTGCTTTCTGGAGAAAAGGGTCAGATGTTATAGGAAATAAGTTAATCGATCTCTTACCTGAATTTGGACCTCAAGGTAAAATAGCCGAATTAGAAAAGGTTTACAAAAGTGGAGAACCACTTCACCTGCGCAATACTCCTATCGAAGTTCACTCAAAGGATAATATTCACCTGAGCTATGTTGACTATAGCTTCATCCCATTGAAAGACCAAGATGGAAAAGTGTTTGGTATTCTCTCTACAGGGGCTGATATCACTGAAATACAGCTGTCGAAACAAAAACTGGAAGAAAATGAAAAACTGTTTAGAAAAATTGCCGATTCCGCACCTGTCTTGATATGGATGTCAACTCCAGATCAAAACTGTACTTATTTCAACGTGGCGTGGTTAAATTTTACCGGGAGAAGTCTGGAAGAAGAAAAAGGTTTTGGCTGGTTTGAAGGTGTCCATCCAGATGACCGTGAGCATTGCCTCAGTACATTTGTAAAAGCCTTCGATAGGAGAGAAGAATTCTACATGGAATACAGGCTTCGACGGCATGATGGCGTCTACAGATGGATATCAGATAGTGCTGTGCCGCGATATGCTACAGACGGATTTTTTGAAGGTTATATCGGGGCTTGTCAGGATATACACGATCAAGTGACTTATAAACAAAAGCTAAAAGAAGATGATGAGAAATTAAATCTTGTCATAGACGGCAGCGAACTGGGAACGATGGAGGTAGATCTGCTCACAAATGCTTTTACATGTTCTGCCAGATTTAAAGAGATATTGGGAGTACCTACAGATTATGAACTTTCTTATCAGGAAATGGTTGCCTCAATTGTCCCAGAAGATCGAGAAATCAGAATTAAAGCTCTTGAAACTGCCCAAAAAACTGGAAAGATCCATTTTACAGTTCGGTTACAACATCCTGACGGCAGCATTAGATGGATTGAAGCCAAGGGAAGACTTTCATTTGATGCCAATCAAAAGCCAGTTAAAGGCCTCGGAACTTTTAGAGATATCACTGTAGAGAAGCAACAACAGAAAGAACTATATGAAAGTGAAAAGAAATTCAGGTTGTTGGCTGATTCCATCAATCAGATCATCTGGACCTGTGATTCCTCTGGAAAGGTGAGTTATTTTAACAAATTCACTTATAGTTATACCCAAACTCCCCCAGAAGATTTCTATGAAAATGGGTGGGTCCCCATCATCCACCCAGATGACCTTTCCTATAGCCTCAACCGATGGGAGCAAAGTGTGCAAAAAGGGATGGATTTTAGCTGTGAGCATCGACTGAGAAGACATGATGGTGCTTATAGGTGGCATATTTGTAGGGCAATCCCTCAAAAAGACAAAGAGGGGAAAATCCAGATGTGGGTATGTACCAGTATTGATATTCATGACCAAAAATTATCTGTGGATAAACTTGAAAAAATGGTCAGAAAAAGGACCAGTGAACTGGAAAAGAAAAACCTTGAGCTGGAGAGAATGAACAAAGAACTCCAGTCTTTTGCCTACATTTCCAGCCATGACCTCCAAGAACCCTTGAGAAAGATCCAGACATTTTCCTCCATCATCATGGAAAGGGAATTTGAGCAGCTAAGCCCCTCAGGTAAGGAAAATTTCAACAGAATCAAGGGTGCCGCAGAAAGGATGCAGATCCTTATCCAAGACCTACTTACCTACAGCAGGACCAATACAGAAGAAAAATCCTTCGAAGACATCGACTTGAACGAAATCCTGGACGAGGTAAAAGAAGAGCTTTCGGAAGATCTGGAAAACAGAGATGTGATTTTAAAAGTCCACAACCTGTGTCCATTGAAAATCATACCATTTCAATTCAGGCAACTATTCAACAACCTGATCAGTAACTCCATCAAATTTGCCAAAAAAGACCAACGTCCCGTAATTGAAATCAGTAGCCAAACAGGATTGGGTAGTGAATTTGGAGAAGATAAACTCCGTAAAGACAAAACCTATTGTCAAATTACATTTAAGGATTCCGGTATCGGGTTTGAACCCGAATACAAGGAAAAAATCTTTGAACTATTCCAAAGGTTACACAGCAAAAAAGATTATAAAGGAACAGGGATAGGCTTAGCCATAGTCAAAAAAATAGTTGAAAACCACGATGGCTTAATCAAGGCCCAAGGCGAAACCAACCAAGGATGCACCTTTACCATGTATTTTCCTATCGGATGAAAGAGCGATTATCACTTACCTCCCCTTGTCACACTTCGAATATAAAGTTCCTCGACCTTTTTACGGGCCCAATCAGTTTTTCTCAAAAATTTCAAACTTGAATTGATGGAAGGATCATGGGTGAAACAGCGAATGGTAATCCTTTCACCCAGCTCTTTCCAACCATACTTGTTCACTAAATATTCCAGTATATCCACTAAACGAACTCCATGCAAGGGATTGTTAGGTTGTGCCCCAGAAGTCAAATCATCATTGTCTTTTTCCATTCACGAAATTAAAACATGGATATTCCAAAACCCAATTTTTCCTTTTCCATTACCCTTGTAAAATTATCAATTTGATTTTAAAAATTTTAAGGCACTGTTTGGAGGATTCTAAAATCAGATAATTTTGGATAATGGATTTTAAGAATATCATTAGCAAAAGAACTTTTCCCTTAATTCTGCTCAACAGCATCACACTTATTTTTACCATTGTAGTAAATTATTTTGGTGGTACCGGCATCTGGGGAAAACCATCAGTTGGGGACATCAGCAACATATACCCTACCCTTATTACACCTGCAAGTTATGCGTTCTCGATCTGGGGCATAATTTACCTTTTATTGATCGCTTACATTGGCCATCAATGGTATAGGTTTGGAATCAAAAAGCCCAGAGTGGTCAATGAAGCAGGGTTATGGTTTACCCTTTCCAATCTTGCCAATGCAGCGTGGATCTATTTTTGGCTTCAGGAAATGCAGGGTATTTCGGTTATGGTCATCTTTTTCCTGCTTTTTTGTCTTATTCAACTGGTTATTAGACACAGGCTGGAAATCTTCCAACCCAAATTCAGATACATTGCTCTGGTTTGGTGGCCTATCTGTATTTATGTTGGATGGATCATATTGGCAGCAACTGTCAACACTTCAGTATGGTTAAGCAGTAGTGCAAATCTTGAACAGCTTCTTGACCCTGAAATATGGACAGTTGCGGTTATAGCCGTTGCTACTTCAGTCTACATATTTTTGATTTTTCACAGAAATATGCGAGAGGCAGCTTTAGTCGGTGTTTGGGGTTTCATTGCTATTGCTGTAAAACAAGCAGCTTCTCCTTCTGTCCAAAGTGCATCTGTAATTGCGGCAGCAATTCTTTTGGTTTATGCAGGTTATCATGCGTACCAAAACAGAGCTACACTCCCACATCAGCAACTCAATAAAAATCAGACTTTCTCCTGAGAGACTTCCTGTCTAGCGTGGATCACTTGAAGCATCCTGTCAAATGCTTCTCGAATTTCTTCAAATTGCAGGTTTTTGCTCTTTGCAAAAACGGATTTAGGAATAGCAGTCACTGCTTGATACTGTGAATAAAGCTGGTCAAAGTCCACGGCAAAGTCATTCCCTTTTACTCCCCAAGTACCTAGATAGGCATTGAGCTTCTCTACCTTCAAACCAACATGGGGAACTTCAAAACTCATGGCAGTAATGGCACCGTGAAGACTAGTTCCTATGTATGCTTTGGCATTTGCAATGAGATACATAATGTCCCAGATATTATCCGCATCAAAATAAGTTGACGGGCTTTTCAGTAAACTTTTTACTTTGGTCAAGGCAATATGGTCATCATGATTCAGTGCCTTTCCAATGGGACAAAGGCATAGTTGGACACCATCATCCGAGAAAATACGGTCCAGCTGTTCAGCCATCAACCCCTCTTTTCCTACAGTTGTCTTTTTGTTGATCTGGTAAAAAACATAATTGCCTCTGTGAGATGCAACATATTCCCTAACCTGGGCCGTAATGTGCTTTTCCAAAAATGGCAATGGATAAAAATGCGACATCAGAATTGCTGAATCCGGATAAAGTTCAGCCTGAATCTCCTGTGCGGCAAGGTTTTCAACCGTAATCTGATCTCTCACTGCTAGATAATCCACCTCCTTCAGCTGAGTCCTCAAATGCGGAAATTTCCCAAAAGCTGTTTCATTTAATCCCGAACCACCCAGAGAATTCAAAAGAACTGTCTGAACATTCCTGAAATCATTTTTTGTAAAAGCAAAAGGAAGCTTGGTTCTGCCTTTAAGGTAATGTTTGGAAAGGGAATTGATGTTGACATATTGGGAGAGTTTGACGTGATGCCTATTTATTCTTTGAAACACAGGGTTTAATGATGCCAGCAACGAATGCCAGGTTACTCCCAGCGCTTCTCCTCCGGCCACCATCACATGAACAGGTGAATCTCCTTCTTCACAAGCCTTGTAAAAATCCTGTAGACCTTCTGTGGGTAGCCCTCCAACTCCAGACAGGTCACTGCGCACCAATCCAAAATACCGAAATGACAGTTCTATTCCATAAGTGGACAGTTGTTTTTCAATAATCAAGGGAAAAAGTAAGTCCCCGTAATTGTACCTATCAAAGGCGCCAATAATCAAAATATTTTCCATTAGGTCTGTTCTAGCAAATCGTTTACCTGTTTTACAAAAATTGTCATTTGAAAGTTAGAACCAGCAAACTTTCCTCATTTTTAAACTGCCCATTCATAGATATTGACAGTGAAGGAGGTTCTTGTGGTCATTTTGTCCACATAATGTGGAAATATTCCACAACATCATGAACCGAATGAATATTAAAAGAATAAATTTTTCCAAATTATGGTACTTTATGGCAGTAAACGTACCTTTAAATCCTCAATGTTGTGCCAAAGGATAATCAGGAAAGATATTTGATACAATACCAGAGCTATCCACCTGTTTTTCATCTATTATTCTATTCATGGCTGGACCTTCTTCTTTTAAAAGGATTTTTTCAGGATCATTCTGGGGTGTTATAGCCAAAGTTCTGGATGCCTTGGCTAAATTTATTACGATTCCACTGTTAGTAGGCTATTATGGTAAGGCTGACTATGGGCTTATTGCTTTGGCCTTTTCTCTTAATGCCTATCTCCGGCTCATGGACCTTGGGATGAACGTAGGTTCTGTCCGCTTTTTCGCCATGTGGGAGGCCAAAAGAAAATTCAGGAAAATCCAAAATGCCGCCCGCTCAAGTATGGTTTTCTATGGAGCCATAGGAATGATCAATGCCTTGATTTTTGTAGTCATGGCTGATTATGGTGTTTATTTTTTCAGTATTTCACTTGAACAGGCACCTACTTACAGGATCATGATGTATATCCTGGCTGGCAGTACTGTTTTTAACTGGCTTTCCAATGTCATCGTGCAACTGCTAAGTGCCAAAGATGAACTCGGATACGTCAATAGAATCACAGTTATCAGCAGTTTGTTGAACTTTCTGGTAGCACTTGCTGCCATTGAATTGCGCTGGTCCTTACCTGTATATTTTCTTTTCTACACCCTATCCACTTTGATTGTCATTCCATTTTATGTACTCCGGCTAAGAGTCTATCCCATTCCAATCAGCAGACTTTTGCTTCCTAAATGGAACAGTATGGCTTTCAAGCAAATTATGGGATACAGCATGGCAATATTTGCTATGGGCATTTTCCAGTTTTCTGCAAATGAGCTACGCCCGATTCTTCTTGCAAAATATGCTACCAGCATTGATGTGCTTACCGACTATAGAATAATTCAGACTATCGCTGCACTGATCATGTCATTTGGGACCATTTTCCTTCAGGTGCTGCTCCCTTCAGCCTCAAAAGCATATGCGGAAAACAATCTTGAGAAAATCGACAAAATGATATTCGAATCCACCAGATACATTTCGGTTTTCCTGACTATGGTGGTTTTTCTGCTGATTCTCAATGCAAATAATATCCTTACCCTCTATATGGGCGAAGCATATGCGCACCTCAGTACATGGTTGATTATTTGGCTGTTGACCGTATTGCTTTCCATGCACAACACCCCTGTGGCAAGCTTGGTGCTGTCATCAGGAAAAACCAAAGCCTTGGTCTATTCTTCGGCACTCGGATGTGTGGTGTCCTTACCTGTAACAGTAGTGTTGGCAGATGAACTTGGTGTAGGTGCAGCTGTGATCGGATATCTGGTGTACATGCTTATCCAAATTGGATTTTTCTACCTGTATTACATTCCAAAAATCTTACAACTCAATAGTCGGAAAATTTTCTTCCAGGGTTTTTTCCCCTCTGTTTTAGGCGCAGTAATTGCACTTGCAATTGCACATTATTTGTCTTCATGGATGCAGGTTGGGCATGGTCTGACGCGGCTATTGATAGATTCAGCTGTTTTCATGGCTATTTTCATTATTGCACATATGATTTTTGTAATTAAACCATCCGACATCTCATATTTAAAACGGCTTGTTCAAAAAACCCCTCCTAATGATGGCACAGACAGATCAGGTTAAGTTTTCCATTTGTATCCCTGCGTATAAGCACAAGCATCTCAAAGCGTGCATCAGCAGCATATTGGCCCAGCGAGAAGAGTCTTTTGAACTTATAGTCCTCAATGACGATTCACCAGAACCTGTGGAAGAGATTGTGCGCACCTTTGATGATGCTAGGATAAGGTACTACCGCAACGAGAAAAATGTAGGGGCCTACCACTTGGTCAACAATTGGAACAAGTGTTTAGAACTAGCAAAAGGTGAATATATTGTCATCATGGGTGACGACGACCTTTTGGAACCTGACTATCTCCAGGAATTCACAAAACTGATCGGACTTCATCCTGACCTTGAGGTTTTCCATTGCCGAAGCCAAATCATTGATGATTCCGGAAAAACTCAGTTGCTAACCCCCTCTTGTCCAAATTTTGAAGATGTATATGACGCCATTTGGCATAGGTTAAATCAATATAGGTCAAATTACATCTCCGACTTTATGTACAGGCGCACTTCGCTTGTTGCTCGGGGAGGCTTTTACTTTCTGCCTTTGGCTTGGGGATCCGATGACATCACTGCATATATCGCTGCTGCAGAAAAAGGAATAGCCCATAGTAACAAGCCTGTGTTCAAATACAGAAGCCACGCGCTTTCCATCAGTTCCACTTCTTCTAATGACCTTGACAAGCTGGAAGCGGATTTAGGTTATGCTGCCTGGTTAAAGGAATTTTTGGCCAAAAAGCCACTTCATCTTGATGACCATACAGTATACCATCATCTAGCAGCGCAACAGGATAGGTACATGCATTCAAGAAAAATTTACACCATGACCAAGCTCATGATGCATCAGCCTTTAGGCAAGGCAATCAAATGGTTTAATCAACGAAAAAAATACAACATCAGTGCGAAAGATATCCTTTTGGCTGCTGTAAAAAGCCGTAAAATGAAACAATCCAGCTAATGCAATTGATCTTCAATCCACCGGATAATCCGGAAAACAAATATGTTGAGATTCTGGTCAGCTACTTGCGCAAAAATGGGCACAAGGTGTACCCACTGGAATCCCTTTTGTCAAGCTTGAACAGATTCAGGGATGTTGAGTTGGTGCACTTAAACTGGTTTGAGAATATTACTGATAAAAGCCATATTGAGGCCTGGAAGAGTTTTTTAAAAAAAATATTTGTACTCCATCTCATTCGGCTCAGCCGAAAGCCCTTGATCTGGACCATGCATAACCGCATGTCCCATGAAAAAAAGACAGGTAAACTCAGTAGGATACTTGTCAAAAAGCTGATTTCATGGTCTGATGCCATCATTATTCATAGCCATGAAAGTGAGGCGCAGTTACTTGAGGAAGATCCCACCGTGATGAACAGGGTACATTATTTACCCCATCCGGACTTTATCTGCAGCTATGGCCCTATCCTTCCTACGCAACCACATCCAAAGCTTCAGCTATTGTTTATAGGTGCCGTAAAGCCTTACAAAAACTTAGAATTGCTGATAGAAGCGGTTAAAAGCTTCAATGGGGAAGTTTTGTTGACTATAGCTGGCAAGCCCTTTTCTGAAAGCTATAAATCGACTTTGGAAAAACTTGCTCAGGACATTCCGGCAATCAACTTACAGCTCCGGTTTATAGAAGATACCGAACTTCCGTTGCTATTAGCAGCTGCCGATCTGCTGGTCTTGCCATATGACCTAGGCAGTAGCCTAAACTCAGGTACGGTTCTACTGGCTTTTTCCTATCAAAAGTCTGTAATCTGCCCCTGGATAGGTACGCTACGGGACATGGAATCAGAAGCTTCCAATTTTTTTGCTTACACTTATTATGACAGCAAAGGTCATTTTCAGGCACTGCGAAAAACCATCGGAGAAGTTATAGAACTTCATAGGTTAGATCCAGATAAGATAAAGACTATGGGCGAAGCCATGCAGGCTTACGTGAAGGTAGAACATCAAAAGGTAAAGGTAGCGCAGCAGCTTGAAGGAGTGTATGTGAACCTTTTGGCTAAAAATAAAACTCTTCCCTCATGAAAATCTTATATCTGAACAACTTGTATCATCCCTACATCAAAGGTGGCGCAGAAATATCCCTTCAGTTGTTAGTGGAAGGAATGAAAAGCAGAGGGCATGAGGTCCTAGTAGTCTCCTATCATCCTGGGGAAGAAGTGGTTTTGGATGAGGTAAACAAAATACCTGTATATAGGGTGCCTTTAAAAAATCTCTATTGGCCTTATGCTGATCAAAAACCCTCAACATTATTACGGCTAGGATGGCATTTTCAGGATAGGGACAACCCAAAGATGGCTACAACTTTAACTTCCATTCTGAAGCGAGAAAAACCCGACATCGTATCCTGCCATAATTTAGCCGGCTGGTCTGCTGCTGTTTGGAAAAGTATTTCGGGTTTCGGGATACCTGTGGTGCAGGTACTCCATGACTTGTATTTAATGTGCGCAAATAGCAACATGTACAAAGATGGTCATCCCTGCACCAGTCAATGTTTCAGTTGCAAGGTTCTTCGATTGGGACATCCAACCAAATCAGCTCAGGTAGATGCAGTGGTAGGAATAAGCAAAAGTATATTGGATACATTTATAGAGGCTGGATATTTTAGCAATGCCCATTCCAGCATCATCCACAACACCAGAAACATTCCAAATTTGGGCTCGCCCAAACATCGTTTACACGGTGAAAAATTGAAGATTGGGTATTTGGGAACCTTGTCAAAGATAAAAGGCATAGAGTGGCTGATCAAAGAATTTGGCAGGTTAGAAATAGATGCTGAGTTATACCTAGCGGGAAAAGGACAAGAGCGTTACGAAAAGGAGTTGCGGCAGATGTCTCAGGATCCGAGGATCATGTGGATGGGTCAAGTGAATTCTGCCCAATTTTTGGAAAGCATTGATGTGTTAGTGGTCCCATCCATATGGGCTGAACCCTTGGGAATGGTTGCCATTGAAGCTTTGGCACACCATGTGCCTGTAATTGCCAACAAATCAGGTGGACTCCGAGAAACAGTGCAGGAAAGGGTCAATGGATTATTTTGTCATTCTGATATTCCTGAAAGTCTCGGTGATGCTATTCTTGAGATTTACAAAAACCCTGCACTTTACAACAAACTGAGTGCTGCAGCCAGAGATTCTGTGGCTGAAATCCTCGACGCTGAGCGCTTACTTGATGCCTATGAAGCAGTTATGGAAAAGGTAAAAAAGAAAACAGATTGATATGAACGAAACTAGTCAGACTAAAAGCAGGTCAGCCTGGATGGCTTTCACGTTGAGTGAATGGCTGTTTTGTATCAGTGTTATCTCCATGTTTTTTCCCATAAAAGTTTATCCCGCTGTTTTTTTAATAGCAGCTGCATACTTCTTGTGGGAAACAAAAAAGTTACTGCTTGAAAAATGGGCTCTTGCATTGGCCGTCTTCGGGCTCTATGCTTTGGTCAGTTTTTGGATATATGCTTCCTTCCAGACTTTTGAGCTCACCAACATCATCAAGCTTACAGTAAATTTTATCTTTCTTTATGCTGCTGTTGTTTGGATGCACCACAGAGACAATCGCCGGATGTTGCAACTTTTGGATCATACCTTTATCCTGATATTTATATTGGTAGCGCTGCAACTATGGGTTTACCACCAGGCTATGGGCTATAGGCTAGTCGGAGGCAGCACATCCTCAGGACAGGCCAGCATCTTGTACAACAAATCGTTATTTTTCTGGGGATTGGATGATAAGAATATGTTTGGGGCACGAATTGCGCTATTGGGATTTATATTCATTCTTCTCCCGGCGGTCCTACATAAGCGCGTTTCATTGGTGAGGGTTATTTTGGTATTTGCACTTGCATTTCTATCCCTTTCCAGAACACCAATTGTAGCCCTATTGCTTGGGGTTGGGTTGTTATTTTGGATGGTCAGCGGGAAGTGGCTGAGAATTGCATTGGTAGCCTTGATCCTTGGTGTGACACCCTACATAATGCAAAAAGTCATCAGAATTGACAACATCACTGCCTCAAATGATGGAATGGGTGTAAGGATGGTATATTGGAAGGCATTTTTTGAGAATTTCGAACATATTTCGCCTTTAGGAAATGGTTTTTTAAGTGCTCCTGAATTCCTATCTGCGCATGCGGATTTCTTTCATGGGGAACCCCATATCCACAATACCTTTTTGAGCACCTATCTAGAACTCGGCATTATTGGTTTTAGTGCATATCTATTGTTTTTGGTATTCTTCATTCGGTTTTGCTACCAAAAACATCCAGACCCTTGTTTTTGGCTTTTAACCCTGACCCCGTTATTAGCGATAATGATGATTTTATACTCAGGATATGATAATGACCTAATTCTGTATTTGATATTGGTTTTTGGACTAGGAACGGTCCACCCAGCCGCTCTTGAAGAAAATAAAATCAGGCTATGAAGCACAGCAGACATATTTTGATCGATAGTAGGTGGGATGGTGATACAGGCATTGGCCGGATGTTTAGGGAAATCATGTCCCGAAAACCTGTTGAAGTAGAGGTAAGTGAAGTTCAAAGTGGGATGGCATTGGGGCATCTTCTGAGCCCCCTTATGCTAGCCAAAGAAATTGGAAGGTCAGATGCGGACTTGTTTTACAGCCCTTCCTTTATGCCTCCATTATATGGCAAGACACCTTTTGTTTTTACGATCCATGACCTGATGCATCTTTTTTACTACACACCATTACACGCGGCATATTACAGGCAAGTGATCGCAAGATGTGCCAGAAAAGCCAAACAGCTCATTACAGTATCTGAATTCAGCAAAGGACAGCTTGTTGAGCATCTTGGACTTAAAGAAGATCTCATCACAGTCATCTATAATGGTATCAGTCCCAGCTTTTTGACCAATACAGAGGCAAGCATCACTGAAAGGCCTTACTTTCTCTATGTTGGCAACAGAAGAAAGAATAAGAATGTGCCATCGATGATCAAGGCTTTTGCTGCAGCTAGGATCCCACATGATTTTGTTTTTGCAATTTCTGGTTATCCTGATCCTGAATTAATGGCTTTGATTACATCCTTAGACCTTGAAAAAAGGGTTCAATTCTTGGGTTTTATCCCTGAAGAAGACTTACCCAAATGCTACAAAGGGGCTTTTGCAACCATGTTTGTTTCGCTGATGGAAGGCTTTGGACTTCCTGTACTGGAGTCGATGGCTTCTGGGACACCCGTACTCACTTCATCGGCAAGCTCACTTCCCGAAATAGCCGGTGATGCGGCATTATGCGTTGATCCATTGGATATTGACGCCATTAGCTTTGGCATTGAAAAGCTGGTAAACGATAAAGGATTTTATAGGCAATGTGTAGAT
>DAIPZN010000121.1:0-12911 GCA_036782195.1 Cyclobacteriaceae bacterium
GTATAGAATTGATTATTCTAGTGCTTTTACTCATTGTTGGTGGATTCATTGGCATTGGGTATTATGCAAAGCGAAAAAGAAATGAACGAGGGGACAATACCCGGCCAGAATAAATCCACAAATTGCCATTCTTCATTGCCAGAGGGGAATTTCCCCTCTGGTTAATTTAATCTGATAGGGATCTTTGTTGATTTTTAAGTAATGATTAACTTGAAAAGGAAGTTTTCATCCATAAGTATGTGGTTAATGATTGAACGGAATATGGATGGGAAATTAGATCGAACTTGATAGTTTGCTGTTACAACACATGGAGTCATTTGACCACATGCGTCCTTTTCATGCCGAGATGCTTCTTATTTTAAAATTGGATTATTTATATGTTTTTTGATGTACCTCTATTGAGTTAAAGCTTATGAAAAATGTTGGGATACCTCTAATCCTATTGTTTTCAATTTGCCAGTTTTGTTTTGGTCAGCAGCCAGTGAACCTTTCACCAAACGACTCTGATCAAAAGATTCAAAAGTTTCTTGAAAACAATAAAAGGCAATGGCGAGATCTTAATGTACCATATGAAGATGGTCAGGTGTTGTATGATCTTATTGTCAACAATGGTTATAAAAACGCCCTGGAAATAGGTACTTCTACTGGACATTCCACTATTTGGATTGCCTGGGCATTAAGTAAGACAGGAGGCAAGTTAATTACATTAGAAATAGATGGCCGCAGGCAGCAGCAGGCAAAAAAGCAGATTGATGAATTGGGATTAAGTCAATTTGTGGAATTCAGGCTTGGAGATGCCCACAAGTTGGTCAAGGAGGTGAAAGGACCTCTCGACTTTGTGTTTTCTGATGCAGACAAGGATTGGTATATACAATATTTTAAGGATGTACATCCTAAGTTGATAAAAGGAGGGAGATTTACCGCCCACAACGTACTGCAAAACCAATCTGGCATTAAAGAATATCTGGAGTTTGTACAAGCTCATCCAGATTATAGTACAACAATTGACCGAAGCAGCAATTCAGGAATAGCAATAAGTTTAAAAAAATAAGAGCGTTAGGCTATTTTTCGGCGATCAGCCATTCTACTTGTACAACTGGAGCATCGCGGAATGCGTTTCGAAAGGTTTCCACATCTGGATAAGTCAGCTGATCCAGAATCCGTTTTTCATAGTGCACGGTAAACGCCTTAGGTTCAAATGGCCAAGGAGATACAACCAACTTCCTGTTATCCTCTTGCTTCAACACATATACAGTACCATCAGGACCCTTGCTGATTTCAGTGGATCGTTGTTCTGGAGGAATACTTTCCTGACAAAGGATAAGGGAAAATGCATCACAAAATTCCAGTAGCTGGTAGCTGCCATCCAAATCTTCAGTTGTGGCCCCACAGCTTTTCAGCCAGTCTTTTTCCTGTTTTTTTAATGCTTTGCAATAGGATTTTGCCTCCGGCAGCTCCCCGTATAGAAATTGGATATGCCTTGCAATCAGCAGCCCCACATACCTTCCTTTGGTAAGTGCTTTTTGGAGGAGGTTGTCACAATAGGCTTTTTCAAATGGCACCATTTTAAAATTCATAGGTCCTCCATGCGGTTCAAGAAGCGCTTCTTTTTCCATTTCATTATTTGCATCATCATGTTCCGCTGTACCGATGAGTGTGTCCACCCATCTGAATGGTCTTTTGCTGGTTTTCCAATGTGCGCATAGTTGTGCTGCTAATAACCCATGATTGCGTTGTGCTACTATTTCCCAACCTGATTGTGCATAATTTACGATCATACCTAGCCTAACGCAGCAAGGGCCGTCATGTTGGCAAGTATCATAATTATGACAATCCCTTAGCCGACAATATAAATTCCACAGCTACTGTTTACAAAATCGGCACAAAGCCTGTATCTTCAAATGGCTTTAACCAAGCATTGATCAATGGAAGCATATTTTGAACAAAAGCTATTGCCTGCAGTGTCTTTTGAAGATTCAGGTAAGGCCATAAAGGTGGCAGAAGCCTTGTTGGAAGCAGGATTGTACACGATGGAAATACCCTTCCGAACTGCTGAAGCGGCAAAAGCTGTAAAGTTGATTGCACAAAATTTCCCCGAAATGCAGATTGGTGCTGGAACTTTGCTTTCGGTAGGAGATCTGGAGGAAGCCATATCTGCTGGAGCCAAATTTGGTCTGAGTCCCGGCCTCAATCTCACGGTCCTTAAAGCTGCCAAAAAGATGGCCTTTGATTTCATTCCTGGTGTGATGACTCCTTCAGAGTTAGAATTGGGATTGGAGATGGGGTTTTTAATCCAGAAGCTGTTTCCAGTAGGTCAAGTGGGAGGAGTAGGGATGTTAAAGGCATTGCAGGGACCTTATATGGGTACAGGGGTGCGGCTGCTGCCGATGGGTGGGGTTTCTCTGGACAATATGCTGGAATATCTTCAGGAACCTATGGTAATTGCAGTAGGAGGCTCTTGGATGGCCGAAAAATCATTGATTAAAGAAGGAGATTTTCAGCAGATCGGAGATAATGTTCGGGCGGCATTGGCAGTTTCGAGGGCTGTATCATAATAAGATTTTTTTGGTAACTATTTCAGAAGAAAAAGATAGTTTTAAGTCAGATTTTGTATCTTGATTGAAATTAAATTGATTACAAACCATCTTCTTTATGCAGATACTGTCCCAGGTTGAAGTAGCCAAAAGTGGATGGATGAGCAGATCCTAAAGGATGTAATTTCAATTCATGACGCTTAGCACCCGAATTTTATTTTAATAATTAGATTCTAACCCAAATAAACTGATGGACATTTTCCACATAATCGTTATCAGCATACTGCTGACAGGGCTAGCAGCTGCCCTATATCAGAATCGCAAATTATCCATAAAGTACCGGAGGAGAATCAAACCCAATTGGGAAATACTTGACGACAGACTTATAAATCTAGGAATGGTGATGATAAGCCAAAAAGCAGAGACAGAAAAGCTAACAAAACAGATTGAAGATCTAAGAGCAGAAGTTAATCAGTTAAACACTAAAAAGTGATATGGATAAAATTCAATATCAAAAAAAAGTTGAGCTTAATTTGGGATAGTCTTAAGGATAGCAGTGGAGAGGCAGAGGATTGCCAATAATAGCATATGGATTTTGCTAGGGTCAAATAGAGGGTATAAAGCAATAAAACCCGCTCTACATGCTGTAAAGCGGGTTTTTGTTGACCGACTAGGGCAATACTTTAATCCAATAAATCAGGCACTTAGGATTTTGAGTTGAAGTCAGGTTGAAATTTTTTATTTGGACATTAAAAGTTTTAGAATTGCTTCCTGCTTTTCAGCTGGTACTGAGATGTTGACGCTCAACACCTGTAAATCACTTTTTAAGGATGGAGTAAAAGATTCTCGATCCTCATTTACAGTAGATACATCCGACTCTTTGGATTCCTCATAAGTTTTACCCGCAAAATCATCCGCAATAAGTTGGAACAAATTGATGCCTAAAAATCGGGACCACTGTGTCAGGACCTCCTGATGCAAAGAGTCTTTATGAAGATCTTTATCAATTCCAGAGCCCGTTTTGTTCAGTACCCTTCCAGCATGAGCCTTTGGGATTCCTCTTTTTTCAAGCTCGGATTTAATGAAATTTCCGATATGCATAACTTTTAGTTCTTTTTTCGCAATCATTTGTCCACAAAAATCAAAAACTTTTAATGTAAAATATACGGCGAAGCAGTACAAAACGGACAGATTAATTTCCAAAAAATACAGATTCAATTCAAAAAGTTAAAAATAACTTTACAAAAAGTTGATTTAATAAATACAAAGTGTTTAATTTGAATAATTCTTCAGCAAAATACACCTTGACAAAAAGTACAGAATGAATCGAATAAAAAAAATTATCGAAACAAATGGATGGAACAAATTCCACAATCCACGGCCATCGGAGCAGGTACTTGAATCCTGGAAAGTAAATATTAAGACTTGGAACAAGTGGGTAGAAAATGACAAGGATCCTGAATTGGAGCAGCTGCCGCAGATAGCCGAGTTCCTGGAATGTGAGGTAGTTGACCTAATTGAAAATGGAACGTAGCATCTCCGAAATACTTATGCGTTTTGCCTCGGCGAGGGAAAACGCATTGCGGAGAGCTGGAGCGCTAACTATGTCCAAGGCCGAGGCCTGTAAAAAAGTGAAAACAATTTCTTGCTACTTCCGCCAAAAAAGCCGGCAGGTTCAGCTCCTGGCAATCCGCCAGATCGAGCAGGAACTGAACCTGATCCTTCCCAATGAGAAGAGCCGGTTTCAAAAACAAAGAAGCGCGATACTAGACTTAATCAATCAAAGCCATGATCACAGTGCAAAGCAAATATGCTGAGATCGAAAAGATCTTACAGCTTAAGAAAAAATTGTATCATGATTCCATCCATAACCCATGCCGGATTTCAAGAGGAAAGGCAGGATGGGACCTTTTCAAAGCCAATAGAAAGTTAGCTGCCGAGCAGAAGCTTTACGTGAGGCTTTGTGACAATGCCGTATCAGACGAAGTACTACAGGGATTTTTGATCACCCAATCAATCAATCTCCCCCATGAATAGTCAACAGTACCTCAAATGGGAATTTGGCCTTTTTAGGATCAGGTTGCCCAAAGAGAAAATGCACAATCTAACCATTGCCATAGGCTTGGTCGTGTGTATGGCAGCAGGTACCATTACGGTGATTCAGGAGACTTTGCCAACAGGCAATCCCAAAGCCAAAATGGTCAGAAATGTAAGAGGAGCAGCTAGGTCAACAAGGAAAAAACTTAAGGAGCTATGCAACTGACACTTGTAATTGAAGGAATAGACATAATTAAAGAGCCGCTAATGAAGTATTTGGCTGATTATGCCTGGGAGATGTCAAACCATCCCGAAATCTACGGAATCAGCACGATGGATGACTGCTTTACTTATGTCGTCCACTTGATGAAGCAGTTTATGGATACCAATCCCACCTATTCCAGACCAGCAGGACTCAGCGTCACCTATGTCAACCCCGCCTGCTGCCCCGCTTCGATCAATATCACTTACAACACCCACAAAATTACTTTAAAACCCAATGGAAAAATTCATCAACACCCTCAAGGAACTGATCACTAACCACTTCTCTGGGATGTACCTACCCGCGCTCTCCCAGCGCCAGAAGTTCGCCATGATTATCCTGAACATGCTCCGTGCAGCCTATATTGCCGATATCACCATCCACAAGTTCCAAATTCTCGAGATCGCCGACAACGAATTTGCGATCCGTGTCAACCATGACCTCTTTATCAACTTCACCATGTGCCAGGAAGGAAAGGAGGTCGCCCATGGCTAAGCTTCAATGGAAACGACTGAGATTATTATCCAAATCAAAATTTGATTTGCTGGTAAGTGCAAAGGTCAGGGAGCTGATCGAATACTATCAAGTTTCCTCAATGTTCATCTTCAAAAGAGAATTTGACACCTGGTTGAAGTCAGTCCCCAAAAGGAACGCCTATAGCCTTGACAATGCCTACGGACTAAAGATCACAGAAGGAAAGGGAGAGATCTGGAAAAACTTCGCAGGATCGGACAAGGATCCGGTACTGGTGTATGAGATATGGGAGGAGGTGGAGAATGGCTGAAATCTACCTACAGGTGACTGTAACTTATCAATACCTCGGAGGATCAGTCAGTACTGATCGGTACACCACTGGTCGCAATGATTTGATCAAAGAGATCACAGGACTGAAGAATAAAGGAATCAGGTTTAATGAACTGGTATATAATCTTGACGGCTCCATCAATGGGAAAATTGAATTTCCAATGGCAAAATGGGCCACATCTGTTTCCAAAGTAATAATTGAAACAAAAAGAAAGGAAACCATAAATGATGTCAATTAGAAATTTGATTTTGAAGACTTACACGTTCCCTCAAGATGAAGTCATCCAGAAAATCAAGATAGCAAAGGTGGATCAAAACAAGAAATTCCACCGGCTTAGGGTCTCGGAGATTGATAGGCTGGCTCATGCCTTGAACATCAAGCTAGAAGATTTCCTGCAGGTTTTGGTCTACTATACCGGAAAGGAGGTCACCAATGGCTGACACCTTCTCCATCCTTTCCGAAATCGTGGCTGAAGAGGCCAAGATAAAAAAACAGGTTGTCGACTCACCAGATCTGCCATGGCTGGAGGTGTTGAGGCACGAGGTAGATCGGTTACGGATTGAAGATCCTAAACATAGATCCAAACTGCTCTGTATAGCCGCTATTGCAATGATTTCCATTAAAAACTTAGACAAACAAGACCATGAAAAAGACAACAACAATTCTTCTGCTATTAATATTCCTGTTTTCCGCGATCCTTCCATCCTGCGCGCAAAAGAATATAACAGGCCTGCAGCAGGTAAAGAAGGACCAGAAGTATTATGAGTTTAAAGGCTATAAGAAAAGGAAATGAAATACCTGATCCTAATTCTCATGCTGCTGATGTCCTGCACTGGACTGAAGCCTAGGCAAGGTGCCGTCCTGACGGGCGGCACCATCTTGGAGCGGGATGGTGACAGATACCTGGTCCTCTTCAAGGACGTCAGCGGCGCTCCACACACCTATTCCTACCTCTGGATCTATCAGCCTGGACTTGGGCTGGTAGAGCTTCAGGATATTGAAGTCAATATCACCTTTAGCCGACTACAGCGATGACCATACAGCAGATATTTCTTGTCAACCTAGCCCTTCAGGCTGCTATTGTCATCACCTTCGTCACGCTGATGATTGTACTGATCCGGAAGGAGATAAAGCATGTAAAGCGGAATAAGCAGGTGCCGCACATGAAAAAACCCCCGAAACCTCCAAAGCATTACCAGGAAAATTGATATGAAAACTCCATACAACCAAAAGCAACTGGTAAAGCTGGCTGCCAGACTTAATGAACTGGCCAAAGCAACGAGCAAGGCGGCGCAGACGCTCACCCGACATCATGTGCAGCCAAAAAACAAATTAAAAACCCTCACCCGACAGAAGTATGAACTCGATAGAACCATTAAACTCACCCAAAAATATCTCAACCAGTTTATCATCGAAAACACTGAAGGACCGTCTCATGCTTCAGGACCAGATCCAGAAAACCCACAACAGGATCCAGTATGACAGGACTTTAGATGAAGGTGATATTTTGAACCTACGTTGCGAGCTTCATTCTTTAGAAACCGAATTTGAAGATCTATTTGGGGAGGCTGCTGTATGACACAAGCTTACAAATACTCCCTCGAGACAGGATCGAGAAAACACCATTGCCCGGCATGCCAGAAAAAGACCTTTAAGCTGTACGTCTACACCGGCACCAAAGACTATGTCGGCGATGAATTCGGCAGATGTGACCGGGAAAACAATTGTGGCTATCACCGTGCCCCGGGTTCGGATGCACCTACGCCCCCCAACCCCCTGACTAAAGAAAAACTCCCGCCGCCAACCGTGCTTTTTCCGGGGGAAACATTTCTGGAAGGTATCAGAAATGCACAGGTTGCGGCACTCGGCCAATTCTGCCAAAAAATGCTCGGGATCACCAAAGAACATTTGACAAAATGGAAGCTGGGTGCAAGGTGGAAGTTTGATGCCTTTGTTTTGTCCAATCTGGAGGGCAAGGACATCAACGTCAAGTTTGTGGCCTATACACAGGAGGGCAAGCGGGACAAAAGCGAGGGGACAGGGGGCGCGGCTAAATATATCCCGCACTATCTGGGAAAAGCCTACCTCCGGAACGAGAAGATCGAAACGGACAATGCCCGACTGGAGGACTGGCAGGATTACTACAAGTTCCTGCGCTGCTTCTACGGTGAGCACCTGTGGGATGCCGCAAAGGATACCTGCCTGGTGGAAAGCGAGAAAACGGCTCTTATCGCGGCTTTCTTCTTTCCGGATTACAACTGGCTGGCCACCGGCGGCAACCATGGGATGATGTTCGAGCAGTTCAGCATCTTCTACGGATACAAGGGCCGCATCTGGAACCTGGTAGACAACGACATTGCCGGGATACAGAAATCAAAGACCATCCAATGGCTGGACAAGCTGGCCGAAATGCGCGACAACCCCGGCGAGATCCTGTCGGTGAATCTCTTCGAAAGCAGGCCAAAGGGGTGGGACCTTGCGGATGCAATCATATTTGACAATTACCGGGATCCGGCCACATTCTCCAAAGACCTGTCAATGGCACTGGACTGCCGGGAAAAGGTGGAGATAGACGAGCAGACAGGGGAAGTGCGCATCCTTTCCAAGAAAAAAGAAATCACCGTCGACCCCAAAGAGCTGAAGCGCGCCAGACAGGTTGCAGACCGCATCTATGACGGCAAGGTAAACCTGATCCTGAATCCCGATACAAATTCGATTGAGCTGATGCAGGCAATTGCCCATTTCGGTGAGGAGGGAAGGTCCATAGCCATGAAGGTACACGAAGCTGCCGGACTGGACAGGGAAGCCGCAAACGCTGTCTTTGACATCGCCTTACTGGACAGAGCCGACAGCCCAAAGCTGTTTTTCGCTAAGGCAAAGGAAGCGGGAGTGGAGACGCGCTACATCAAGACCGCCCGATCCGAAGCAGCGGAAGGGGCTGAGGGAATCGACGCACACGACTGGGTGATCAAGTGGCCTGACAATCTGGAGCAGCAGGACAACTTTGAGGAATGGGCCTACAGGGAGCAGGTTTTTACCTACTCCTATGTGGAGCATAAGAACTGCATCTGGTTTGCCGTCTTTGACAATTCCTCCAGGGAAATCGGCTTCTACAAAATATCCAACTTTGTGATCCGACCGCTCTACCTGATCAAGTCCAAGACCGACCCTAAGCGGCTTTTCGAAATCCGGAACATCTTCGGGGTAAAGTACATCCTCGACATTCCCGCCAAGGCACTGGTCAGCCTGACCGAGTTTCAGGTGTTCTGCGAGTCGCACGGCAATTTCCTCTTCGAAGGCAGCAAGCAGCAGTTTACCAAGATCAAGCGCAAGCTCTACGACCAGACCAAGGATGCCGAGGAAGTGAAGCTGCTCGGCTGGCAGGATGAGGGATTCTTTGCCTTTGCCAACGGCGCCTATGACCAGGAGCGGTTTACCAAAGTCGATGAATACGGCATCATCAAGCACATTGTGCCAAAGGGAGAGAATGAGGCAGAAGAGAAGTACTTCTTTATCCCGGCCATGTCCAGCATCTACAAGGATGAAAAGGACCAGTACGATCTGGAGAAAAAGTTTGTGTACATCAAGCGGCCAGACGTGAATTTTGCCGATTGGGCACAGCTTTTCTTTGACACCTACGGTGAAAACGGCGTCATCGGGATGAGTTTCTACATCTCGGCCCTGTTCCGGGATCTGATCTACAGCAGGTTCAAGTTTTTTCCGCACCTGTTCCATTTTGGCCCTCCCGGTACCGGAAAATCCACGATGTGTTGGAGTATCCAGTACATGTTTGGATTGGAGCGCAAGCCCTTTATGCTCAATGCCGGTACCCCGGTGGGATTTCACAGGACATTTGCCCAGTTCCGCAATGCCGTCGTGTGGTTTGACGAGTACAACAACAGCATCGAGTTCAAGCGGGTGCAGGACCTAAAGTCGGCATATGACGGAGCCGGTCACGTGAAGGGGGAGTGGTCCAGCTCCGGCGGCACTTCCAACAGGACCACCACCACTCCAGTGGAATCTGCCTGCAATATTTCCGGGCAGGAGCTGCCAATTGCCGACAATGCGCTTTTCAAGCGGTGCATTCTCCTGCAGTACCACCAGACCATTTTCACCGATGCCGAAAAGGAGCGCCTGACCAGGTTGCAGAAGCTTCAGGAAAAAGGGCTCTCTCACATTACCGGAGCGCTTACGCTCTTCCGCAAAAAGATGGAAGAAGGCTACTTCAAGACCTTCGATGAAGTGGAAAAGGAAATCTACCGCGAGCTGGGGGATGATCCCACCATTGAGAGCCGGATCATCAAGAATATGGCCGTCATCGCCACCACTTTCAAGCTGCTGAAGGATGACCTGCCATGGCCATTCAGCTGGAAGAAAATGCTGGACGTGATCAAGCGCAACATCAAGAGCCAAAACAACCTGATCGGCAATGCCAAGGAAACCTCACAGTTCTGGGATCAGGTCGAATACTGCATCAACGAAGGTGAGCTGGTGGACGGTGAGGACTTCAAGGTGGAGCACCTTTCCAACATCAAGGTCACGCTTGACCGCAAGCCGGTAGACAAGAATCTGGACGGCATCAAGAAGGTGCTCTTTATCCGGATTGCCACAGCCCATCCCAAGTACATGGAAGCGCTGCGCAAGCAGGGCGAAAAGAAAGGCATGGACAAAGGATCCCTTGCCCACTACCTCAGCCATTCACCCGGCTTTGTGGGCATGGTCAGCAGCACCCGGTTCAGAAAAGGTGAGAAGAGCTTTACCAGCTCGGCATATGCCTTTATGTACAGCACGCTGGAAGAGCAGGGCTACAACTTCGAGCGCGAGGATACCGGCATCAGCTCAGGCGAAGACCTTCCGCCGCCGTTGGCCAATCCGGTCTTTTAACAGTATCGAGTATCAAGACACAAGTAGCAAGACATGGAAAAGCCAAAACAGGATTGGACTGATGATCTAAGGGGTATAGCCTGGGCTGCATATAATGAAAGCAGGGCAAAAGTAAGGTACTATCTATTGTATATGATGAAGCCTGTAGGTCTGGAAAGAATTAGGGCTTACGCAGAATCATTCCTAGGACATACTCCTGATGCTCACAAAGCTTCAAAGCTTATATGGGAAGAAGCCCATTGCAGCAAATGCCAAAACATCGCTGTAGTGTACAATCCTGTAAGGAAATGCAGCCACTGCTCATTCCGTGAAGCTACTAATCAGATTGAGTATTCCTCAGACACTAGCTAGTCTTGCGTCTTACGTCTTTTGTCTTATATCTCATGCATGCGCGAGTACCAAAATCCTGTCAAACGGTTCAAACGGTTCAAACAAGACTTAAAATGTATCTCTATTATCAGAAAAAGGGGTTTTTGATTCTGAATTGTTGGAAAAGCTGTTTGAACATGTTTGAACATGTTGGAACAGGTTTGACATGGGGTAGCTGATCAAACAGCGTTTGATCAGCTGTCCTTGCCAAAAACCGCGATTGCAGCCAGATTAGGGCGTTTTTGATGTTTGTTTGACTTGTTTGAACAGTTTGAACGGAAAAGGGTGTACTGGAAAAAAGTATTGAGATGTGAGTATTGAGTATTGAGACTAAAAACCTGACAAAAATGCCAATCAATTACAGCGAATATCATCCAAAGTGGTCACTGATCAGCAGACTGGTCAGGTTCCATAGAGCAAAAGGAAAATGTGAATGGTGCGGAGCGGTGAATTATGAGCCGCATCCGGTGACTTCAAGCAAAGTCGTACTGACTGTGGCGCATTTAGACCATAATAAGGCCAATAACAGGTTTTCCAATCTTGCGGCCCTGTGTCAGCGTTGCCATCTGCACCATGACAAAGAGCAGCATGCGGACAACAGAAAGTATGGAAGAAAGTGGAAAGGTGAACATCAATTAAAACTAGAACTGTAAACTGTCACTCACCGCTCAATACCCAATACTCAAATCTCACGACTCCCATGACAGAGATAATCAAAATAAAAATCAAACTGGTGACTCACATCACGGAGATGATGCAGCAGCACGGTGACCGATGGGACAGGAGGATAGGACTGGTTTACTTCCAGTATATCCCGTCTGGGGGATACATCACCAGGGTAGTCACAAAGGATACGGATGGCCCATGGCTGACCGAGCAGGTAAAAAAGAAACTGATCTATGTCCAGGAAGAAAAAACAGCAGCCGAACTCAGGTAACCGGATCCTGATCACCTTCGAATCCTGCTACAGAGGCCGGATAGAAATCCATACCTGTATCAATACCGGGGAGGTGGTGTATTGGAAGATTCTTAGGTGATTTAAGCTTGAACATCTCTATTCACATCACTTAAATATGTGCTGTTTTTTGATATTTCTACTAGAATATCATATAATAACGTTCCTTCAGGTGTAAGCTGAAATAATTTTTTAGTTCCAATAGTTATATTTAATTTAATAAAACCTTGTTGAACCAAGTCATTTTCTTCTTGTTCAGTTAAATCATTTCCATTGGGAATCTTGATTAGTGATTTATACAATTTTATTAAATCATCACCAGACATTTCATAAATCAACTCTTGAAGGTAGTTTTTATATTGATGGTTTAATTCTTTTATTTTTTTTGAAGTAAATTCTTTATTAAGTATTTTAAGTTCTTTTTCCTCTATAGTTTTATTTAGTTTTTCCGATTTTCTCACCTCTTCATGAAATTTGGATTGCCAATCATTCTCATTAACTTCAGAATTAGCTAATTTTAATTTTAAGTTTTCCAATTCCGTTTTCAAATTATCAGCTCTCCTAGAAACCCCATTATATAAATCTCTATTAACCACTGAAGTTTTTTCAATTGTTTTATATACTAATGGAGTTATCTTAAATTCAAAAAAGTTTGTTATTAATCTTGTCAGATTTAATAAAATATATCCTGATACCAAAGCAATTATAGTTATTGCTATTGTACATAAAAGATCATAAATATCGTAATCCTTAAAATACTCCTTTATTAAAGTAATTCTGTATTCAACTGGATCATCTTTATGAAAAGCAAAAAACATGTACACACCAGGCCAATGTCTAATGATCCAAACAACAATAAACGTACCTAAGAATGGATTTCTTGATTTCTCATTGACGTCACTTTTTAAACTGTCCCAAAATTCTCTAAATCCCATGACTTATCCATTAACATTCGGAATGAATTTACCTACTCCCTAACACTTTAAAAATAATGTAAACTTATTGATTATATATCCAAACCTTTTGTTCATCACCTTCTACAAAATGTTAGGGTAAGCTTTAAGG
>DAIPZN010000122.1:0-12759 GCA_036782195.1 Cyclobacteriaceae bacterium
TTATATAATTGACCGATTACTTGTTTGAAGTGTTTTTTACTCATTCCCAATAACTGTTTGATAGACTCAGGGGATGATTTATCATGAAGGGGCAAAGACTTCCGGACTTTTAGCATTTCCAGGACTTTTTCAGCCCCTTCTTCGTATTTTACCCTGCCTGTAGGAGTCAGTTGCAAATCCAATTTTCCGTCATCTCTTCTTTTTTTGACGAATGCCCTAATTTTATCCCCTATCTCTATCGGTTGGAAAACTTCATTTTTATATAACAGGCCTTCAAAACTTCCTTCTATCAAGGCTTTATATCCCAAAGGAGTTTCTTCAAAAACCAGAATTTCTACTTCCTGACCCTCTGTAAACCCCTGTGTATCTCTGATCAAAAAATCCTCGTATTTTGTGACGCCGATCAACCTGTTTGTCCTATGGTCCAAGCAAACCCTAACAAGGAATTTTTCACCTGGGGACATATGTTTGGCTGCCTCTGCTTTTGGCACAAAAAGATCTTTTGGCAGACCCCAGTCCATAAAGGTCCCGATCTTGGTGTTTTCCCTAGCTTCCATCACAGCGAATTCATCTAACAAAGCCAGAGGTCTGTTGGTTACGGCCACAGGTCTATCTTCACTGTCAGTGTAGACAAAAACCTCTATTTCTTCCCCTACTTGCTCTTCTCCTTTCAAATAGCTTTTGGGCAACAAAACTTCACCTCCGTCATGTAAAGCCAGATATGCACCATTTGCTGTAAACCTATTGATCAAAAGGCTGTTGATATTTCCTAATTCCTTCATGCCCTAAAGTTAGCCAAATAAAGTCAAAGTAGAATTGGATTTACCTGCTAATCCCAGTAGATTTGGCCTCCTTTGCTTCCTTTACTAGAGATTTTTGAAGGAAATCAATTTGAATACTAACCCAAATAAACAATGAAAAAAATCGCAGTAATCGGTTCCGGCACCATGGGAAACGGCATTGCCCACGTATTTGCCCAGTCAGGTCATCCTGTTGCACTAATTGACATCAAACAAGATGCCTTAGATAAAGCATTGGCTACCATCAGCAAGAATTTGGACAGACAAGTTGCTAAAGGGACACTTACCGAAGATCAAAAAGCCCAAGCTTTCCAAAATATCAGCCCTTTCACTTCACTGGAAGAGGGAGTAGCCCATGCCGACTTGGTAATTGAAGCTGCTACAGAAAATGTAAATGTAAAACTTGAGCTTTTTGGAAAATTAGATCAGTTGTGCCCAGCGCATACCATTTTGGCCAGCAACACATCCTCTATTTCCATTACAAAAATAGCTGCTGCCACCAAAAGGCCTGCGCAAGTTATCGGCATGCACTTCATGAATCCAGTACCAGTGATGAAACTGGTGGAAGTCATCCGGGGATATGCCACAAGTGACGAAGTAGCTTCCTCCATTATGGAACTATCAGCTCAACTTGGCAAAACTCCAGTTGAAGTAAATGACTATCCGGGTTTTGTTGCCAATAGGATTTTAATGCCTATGATTAATGAAGCTATTTACACGCTATTTGAAGGAGTGGCCGGGATTGAAGAAATCGATACCGTAATGAAATTAGGCATGGCACATCCTATGGGGCCTCTCCAATTGGCAGATTTTATCGGGCTTGATGTATGCCTGTCCATTCTTAAGGTACTTCATGAGGGTTTGGGTAATCCAAAGTATGCACCTTGTCCACTACTCGTCAATATGGTGACGGCAGGATATCTTGGTGCAAAAACAGGTGAGGGTTTTTATGTCTACACACCTGGAAGCAAGGAAATCACTGTATCACCAAGATTTAAAAAGCGCTAATCCATACCTATTAAACCTATTCAATTCTATGCATATTGCTGTTTCAGGAAATATCGGTAGTGGCAAAACTACGCTTACCATCAAGCTTGCCAAGCATTACGGCTGGAAAGCTGAGCTTGAAGCTGTTGAAAACAATCCATACTTGGCTGATTTTTATGAAGATATGAAGAGATGGTCTTTTCATCTTCAAGTGTTTTTTCTTAACAGCAGGTTCAATCAGATCAAGCGCATCAGGGAAACAGGTCTTTCGGTGATCCAGGACAGGACCATTTATGAAGACGCATACATCTTTGCGGCCAACCTTCACCGGTCAAATCTGATTTCACAGCGGGATTATGACAATTACCTGAACCTTTTTGATTCTATGATCAATTTTGTCAATCCTCCGGATCTTTTGATTTATCTAAAAGCAGATATACCTAAATTAGTCGGTCAAATAGAAAAAAGAGGAAGACATTATGAAAATGCCATCAGAATAGATTACCTCAAAAACCTCAATTCACATTATGAAGATTGGATTGCAAATTATGACAAAGGTAAATTGCTAATCGTAGATGTGAATGACATGGATTTTGTAGCTCATCCGGAGGATTTTGCAACTATCGTCAACCAGATAGATGCGGAACTATTTGGCCTTTTCTCCTAAATAAAAATTGAATATTGTTTAGCGCAATTGTACCACAAGGCAAATTCCCTTTGATTATCTGGCTGGAAGACAGAAGTCCGAAGTATTCCAGGGTTTCCTGATTCTAGATATTTCTGATGAATTTTAAGCCTACTGGGAACAAAGCGGGTGTACAAAAAATTGAATAACTCAGGCTGGATTCAGGGTTCAGCCTGAGTTTCAAAGGATCAGCTCATTTTTCTTATTAGCCAGTTTCCGATTGCAGTGGCAGTATCTTCCTTGGGCTGTAACAACAAATCGTCAATTTTTCGGAGTGTCCCTCCTATCATGATGTTCTCATATACTGGAATCCTTATCAATTTGTAACCATGCAGCCTACTGATCAGGTCATATTGTGCATCATTGTAGGCATTTAATTTCCAGCCTGAGGCTCCGTTGCCACTGAGTTCACCTGAAACTTCAGCTTTGCCAAATGCCCGCTGGGCGATGGGTGGACCTGTCCAAATCCTTTCCTGACTTCCTGCCTTGATACATTCCCTTTCATAATTCCTACACATCCTTCTGTAGGCATCCACCCACTGATAAGAAAACACTTCATACAAGGATGTTTTTAAGGTCATTAACCTATACCTGTTGAAATGCACTTCATCATCATAAAGAAAAAGGAAACGGTTGATTTTGAAATCTATCTTAAGATGCTGAAGACAAATGGGATTTCCAATGCCAGACACGGATTCGTAAACTTCTTTGAGGAGTTCATTGCCTTTACCCTCTAAATATTTGGCATGCACTGGCAGTTCAAAAGGCGCTTCTACTTCTGATGACGCCTGAGAGATGATGCGCAGCAGATTATTTATTTTTATTTGGTGCACTTTCTAGTCTTTTTTCCTGATTATTTCCCAAGTATGGTCTGCCAAAAGTTTGACTTCGGCAATGAAAGTATGAGGTCTTCGCTTCCTACCCCATTCTTCTGGAGCAACCATACTCAAGAAATCACCCCCTTCTTCCTTTTGGTACAAAAAGTATCGGTGGTTAATCAACGGCTCGAAAGCTTTGGAGGCCATATAAATCCTTTCAGAAACTTCAACCCTATTTTGGATGATTTTTGCCTGCTCGGCGAGAAGCTGCATCTGTTGGTAAATCTGCGCCATTTGCATGTCTGTCTGACTGTGCATCGCTGATACAGCCCTTCCTGTTATTTTACCCTTATCTTCAGGTCGGATGATTGCACTTCCACTTTGATGCGCATAAGGAAGCAGACCTGGATTCTCAGTGGTCATCTCTTTCATTTTATCCAGATCTATTTTGGTGATGTCTATTTTGTTCTCCTCACTCATGCTCTCACTCCTCGGGTGCTATTCTCTCCTTTAAATTTCCTTTGGATCCAGGAAATGTTGTCCTACTGGAAATATCAATACCTATCCAAATCACTGCAATCAAAAACAATGCTGCAATGATCAGAAAAACCAGCTTACTCTTTTTCATTACTGACCAAAACTATAGATTGAATATAGGTTCATTTTTGCTGCAAATTTATAACAATACAACCATGTCAAAGTTTTTATTTTACTAAATAGCATTAAAAATGAGAGTGGCTTGAATATATGACGAACAGTCTAATTAAAAAAACGCACAGCCTACAGCATTTTTTATGGAATTGGAAAAAAAGTTTTAACTTTCGATTACTAAACACAAAATGCATTAATTATTATAAATAATACACAAATCTTATAACAAACAAGTTTTTTATGTACCAACTGATAAGTCCTCAGACAATTTTTCAATATTTCGGTGATGATGACCAGGAAATGCTTAGGGAAATGATCCAAATAATCATCGACACCAACCTTACTGACCTGAAGCACCTAGGGCCGCTTTATGACGCGGGAGATTTTAACATGATCCGTAGAAAATGCCACAAAGCAAAACCGAGTATGAGCTACGTGGGAGCAATCAAAACAAGGAAAGTTCTAGAAGAAATCGAATCAGATCTTGAAAATTCTCGTCCCAATTATGAAATTCTTTTGGAGCAGATTGGCATAATTGACAGTGAATTAAAGCAGTTTTTGGATGAACTTTGATTTTTAAAGCTTCCCGTCATCAATTTTTAGTTCCTTTTCAGCCGAAATCCTTCCATATTTGGACAAATTGATTTCTATGAAAAGATTAACGACACTCTTTCTATTAGCATTTATTCCGGTTATCCTTCATGGTCAACAAAAGCTGACTGTAGAAAAAATCATGCAGGACCCCCGGTGGATGGGAACCTTTCCTGATAATATCCGCTGGGATGAAAAAGGTGAAATCATTTACTTTAATTACAATAAAGCAAATGATCCCGCCGACTCACTTTATAAAATTCACCTGAACGATCCGGAGCGTATTGAAAAGGTTTCTTTGTCAGAAAAAAGATCTCTTGTTCCTGAAAATGCTGCATCCAATCTTTCCAAAACAAAAAAGATATTTGCGCGAAAAAATGAGATTATCCTATATGATGCCACTACCGCGCAAAGCCAAACACTTCTCAACTTTGTGGATCAGGTAAGCAATCCAAAATTTCTTTCCAATGAAAAAAGGATAGCATTTCAATCTGGCAACAACCTATATGTCTATGATATAGATGAAAAGAGTGTTAAAAAACTTACCAATATCCATTCAGGTAATCAACCTGAAGAAAAACAGGCTAATCTCAGCCAAAAAGATAAGTGGCTCAAAGACGACAACCTCCAACTGCTCAGTGTAGTCAAGGAGCGGGAAGATAAAAAAACCCAATCAAAAGCTTATTTGGATGCAATTGCTGATAAAAAAGCCTTCGCCTACTATACCGGTAACAAGCAGGTTTCAGGGCTGCAGCTTTCTCCCGATGAGCGATTTGCTACCATGATGCTCTTCACTAGAGTGGAAAACAAACGCACAGATGTCCCAGATTATGTAGATGCAACAGGCTATACCGTCAACCTACCTGCAAGATCTAAAGTTGGAGATGATCCTGTAAAGGTCGAAATGGCAATCTATGATATCCAAAAAGATACAGTTTATAAAGTAGTCACCAATAAATTGCCGGGAATACAGGATCTACCCGATTATGTTAAAGATTATCCTGATCGTAAATGGGAGAAAAAAGATCGGGAAGTGCTACTTTCGGGTCCTTATTTTAGTACAGATGGCAAACAGGCTGTTGTCAATGTCAGGTCTCAGGACAACAAAGACAGGTGGATTGCACTTTTGGATCTCAACACAGGTAATTTAACTAGCTTGGATAGGCAGCGTGACGAAGCATGGATTGCAGGACCAGGTATAGGTTGGAGCATGGGTGGCGGTACTTTAGGCTGGCTTCCTGACAACAAGCACATTTATTTTCAGTCAGAGGAAAGCGGCTTCTCTCATTTGTACATTCTTGATGTAGCCAAAAAAAGTAAAAAAGCACTTACATCTGGCAAATTTGAGGTATTTGATCCATTTATTTCCAAAAACCAAAAATATTGGTACCTCACTACTTCGGAGGTTGATGCCGGAGAAAGACATTTCTACATGATGCCGCTTATGGGTGGAAAGATGGAAAAACTCACAACCCTGACTGGAAACAATGAGGTTGTCCTTTCTCCAGATGAAAGCCAGCTTGCAATCCGATATTCTTATAGCAATGTACCTTGGGAACTATATCTCCAGGCCAATCTTCCACAGTCAAAACCCAAAAAACTGACCTCTGGTCAAAGCGAGGAATTCCAAGCCTATCAATGGAGAGACCCTCAAATTGTACGCTTCAAGGCTAAAGATGGTGCAGAAGTTCCAGCACGCTTGTATGTGCCAGAAAATAGCAAGAAAAACGGTGCCGCAGTAGTGTTTGTACATGGAGCAGGCTATCTGCAAAATGTCCACAAGTGGTGGTCTTCATATTTCAGGGAGTATATGTTCCACAATTTACTGACTGACCAAGGCTATACTGTATTAGATATTGATTATAGAGGCTCAGCAGGTTATGGAAGGGATTGGAGAACTGGAATCTACAGGCATATGGGTGGAAAAGATCTCTCTGACCATATTGACGGTGCAAAATACCTTGTCGAGAATCATGGTGTTGATCCCAAAAGGATGGGCATCTATGGTGGCAGTTATGGTGGCTTCATCACCTTAATGGCCATGTTCACCTCACCTGATACCTTTAAATCGGGTGCTGCCCTGAGGTCTGTGACAGACTGGGCGCATTACAACCATGGCTATACATCCAATATCCTCAATGAACCTAGTCAGGATCCAATTGCTTACAGAAGGTCCTCTCCCATTTATTTTGCTGAAGGCCTAAAAGGACATCTTCTCATCCCTCATGGAATGGTGGATGTAAACGTTCACTTCCAAGATGTAGTCAGGCTGGCCCAAAGGCTAATCGAACTTGGCAAGGACAATTGGGAAATGGCCATATATCCAGTAGAAGATCATGGCTTTGTAGAACCCAGCAGCTGGACTGATGAATACAAGCGAATCCTGAAACTCTTTAATCAGACTTTACTTGATTGATATGAAAATGAATAAAAACCTTAAAAAGCAGTCCCTCATCGGATTGCTTTTTCTGATTCTGATCATCTATGCCTGTTCACCAGCCAGGCAGCCCCATGAACCATTTAGAGGTACTTTGGCTGAGAAAGCCATGGTGGTGTCTGCAAGAGAAGAAGCATCCGCCATTGGGCTTCAGATTATGCAGCAAGGTGGGAATGCCTTTGATGCAATGGTTGCCACAGAACTGGCTTTAGCAGTCGCATTTCCATTTGCCGGCAATCTAGGTGGCGGTGGTTTTATGGTTTATAGACTGCATGATGGGACTATAGGGTCCATTGATTACCGTGAAAAAGCTCCTAAAGCAGCTTCCAGAGATATGTATCTTGATGAAAAAGGGGAAGTAATTCCAGGAAAAAGCACACTTGGTGCAATGGCAGTAGGCGTACCGGGTACTATAGCTGGGGTATTTGAAGTACATCGTAAATTCGGAACCCTTCCCATAGCCAGTATTCTTGGACCTGTAATCGAACTTGCCGAAAAAGGTGTGGTTGTGACTGCCAACCAAGCCAAGAGGCTAAGCAGCAACCGGGATCAAATCATCCAGATAAGCGGTCCAAATACCTTATTTGCAAAGGAATTTCGGGAGAATGATACCATAAAATATCCAGCATTGGCCAGAACCTTAAAAAGAATTGCTGAAAATGGTAGAGATGAATTTTATAAAGGAGAAACAGCACAGAAGCTTGTCACCTTTATCCAAGATAATGGGGGTATCATTACCATGGAGGATTTGGATGCATATGAAGCGAAATGGCGTGATCCCATTGTTTTCGATTACAGAGGATACAAGATCATCTCTATGGCCCCTCCCAGTAGCGGTGGGGTAACCTTGTCGCAGCTTTTTGGAATGCTAGAGCCCTATCCGGTCAAAGAATTGGGGCACAATAGTACGGGCTATATACAGCTACTTACCGAAGCCGAGAGAAGGGCTTATGCAGACAGGAATTACTATTTGGGAGATCCTGATTTTGTAGAAATCCCATTGAAAAAGCTCATGGACAAATCGTACCATCGGGAAAGGATGAAAAGCTATTCATCTGCATGGGCTACACCTTCTGCAGATGTCTCCCACGGTCAATTCCAAACGCAAGAAAGTGATGAAACCACCCATTATTCCATTGTAGATCAATTCGGCAACGCCGTATCAGTGACCACAACCCTGAACGGCGCCTATGGATCTAAGCTGTACAGTGATGAACTGGGTTTTTTTCTCAACAATGAAATGGATGATTTCAGTGCGAAAGCAGGTGTTCCAAATATGTTCGGCCTAATTGGCGCAGAAGCCAATAGCATTGCGCCAGGCAAAAGAATGTTGAGCTCTATGACTCCTACTATTGTAGAAAAAGACGGAGCGTTGATGATGGTAGTAGGAACTCCCGGCGGATCCACTATCATCACTTCCGTTCTTCAGACGATCCTGAATGTAGTGGAATTTGACATGGGAATGCAGATGGCTGTAGATGCCCCCAGATTCCACCACCAATGGCTACCTGATCAGGTTACATTTGAACCGGAAGGATTTGCAAAAGGTGTATTGGATTCACTTAAATCAAAAGGATATCTAATCAATGAAGGTTATACCCCCATTTTAGGAAAAGTAGATGCCATACTTCGCTTGCCTTCAGGTAAACTTGAAGGGGGCGCAGACCGTAGGGGGGATGACAAAGCAGTAGGTTTTTAAGTTGAGGTATGGGAGATAGTCTTTAGACGTAAGACATTAGACGTAAGACGTAAGACGTAAGACGTAAGACGTAAGACGTAAGACGTAAGACTTAAGGCAGTTTTGATATGTCCTGAAATAGGTCACCTCATCTAGTCAACCAAAATTGAGCCTGGACAATAAGTCTTATTTGAGATAGTTGCCAAATTTACCTCCTATTCAATCCGGTGATCAGTCCTTTAGGAATTGCCTAGGTTCTTGCTTTAGGAGTTGAATTAGGTGAAAAACCACCAAATGAATTCTTCCTTGGTACTCAGGTTACCTTTCTAACGCTCAATTCATGTTTTTTAATAAATAAAAGACTTTGAATCATTTGCCCCAAGGTCGATACGACATCCAATCCACTTCCAATTCAAAAGGTTGCAGCGGTCTTTCAGTAGATAGAGGGTTGGTTTCCACAGGCCAATCAGTGGTGTGCCAAAAATTCATCCTGTAGCGGGTCCTGTTTTGGGGGATGCCCACGGTAGATCCCTGATAATCCCACAAGACAATCTTTTCCCCATTTGTAGGATGAAGCATCCACCATTGTATGCGATCGGGATACCAATCAAAACCATAAGTGTAAAATCCGGCTGAAGCATCAAAATCAGGAATTGCCTCAATTGTTTCTGGTTGATTTTGCATGCCTGTCAAGGCTGTCCTTGCACCACCATGCCCTTCTCTAAAACTGGTCTCATAAATCTTTCCTTCGGCCATATTGATGGTCCTACCCACTCTTTTCAGTTGCCCAGGCGCTCCTGTCCAGGTACCGACATAAATAACCGTGGGATCGGCAATCAGCCATTCAAAGTCAATCTCACTCAGCCCCAGGATGCTGTCTACATGATAGGTAAAATAGCCTACCACTGCCCCTACGTTTGGCTGCACAGATCTGGCCTCAGGCACTTTCAGCCTAGCTGCATATGAGCCAAAATGGGTAAAGCCTTTGGAGATAATTTCTGGTCCCCTACCCGCCCCTGCAACATCGAGTGGATCAATTTTGAAGGATAGCACTTTGGTATTTGACTCAGAGGAAGATTCCATGCCTAATTTATATTTAAACTCAGATTTGGTACCAGTAGAGCCATACCTGAAGTAATGAGAAGTTGGGTTAGAAAAATCTTCTTTGAAGGCGCCATGAAATTCCAGGTTTTGACAGATAGAGATGAAAGGAATCAGAAACAAAATGGCTGTAACAAGTGAAGATTTCATAAAAAAGGGCTTAATGAATCCAAGGAAAACTGCAATAATATACTCACTTTCTAGAAGATGTAAATCATCATGTTATATTGGTTTGGAGATAAATGATTTTATGGAGGATCTCGCTTCCAATGTATTTCATGTGGTATTGAAGAAATAGTTTTCTTAAATAATTATCGTTTCTTTATATTTCAGAAAGGGATTAGTTATATCATACACCAACATTGCTCAGTATAAATTAGAATATTATGAAATTTCCAATATTTAGGCATTTAAAAAGCTGAAAATACTAGAGGCAAAATAAGCCTTAAAGGAAGACCTAGCAACAAGTGTTACTGAACCTTAATTATGTTTAAAAGTCGCAAATTGCCCCACATAGCTCAAACATGAATTTTATAGCTTTTGTCGATGCGGAAATTGATAGCAAGAGCGGCAAAATACTCGACATCGGAAGTGTAAAAGACGATGGGAGTTTTTTCCATCACACTTCAGTTGAAGATTTTACGCGGTTTCTTTATGGTGTCCGTTTTCTTTGTGGCCACAACATACTCAAACACGACTTAAAGTATTTGCGCCAATCTTTTCAAAATGCAAATATATTAATCGAGAATATCATAGATACCCTTTACCTTTCACCCCTACTTTTTCCTACCAAACCTTACCATGCACTCGTAAAGGATTACAAACTTCAAACTGAAGAACTTAATAATCCCTTGTCCGATTCCATTAAAGCAAGGGAATTACTGCATGATGAGATCACTGCTTTTAGCAAATGTGATCCCATTATGAAAAGAATTTATTTCTTGTTATTGGAAAATAAGCAAGAATTCAGTCCTTTTTTCCGCTACATCAACTACTGTCCTGAAAAAGAAGATCCCGAACCGCTCATTAGGACCACTTTTATAAATAGTATTTGTTCGAATGTGGATTTAAACCACATTATAAGAAACAAACCCATAGAGTTAGCATATAGTCTTTCTCTTATCTATTCTTTTATTCACTACAAAAAAGTCCACTCTATTACTCCACCTTGGGTTTTGAGAAATTATCCTGAAGTAGAGAGAATTATGATGTGGTTGCGAAACAAGCCCTGTTTAGAAGGATGTGGATACTGTAAGCAAGCCTTGGACATTCATAAAGGTCTCTTCAGATTCTTTGGATTTGATAGCTACAGGAAATATGGTGGAGAAGCTTTACAGGAAAAAGCAGTTGCAGCAGCTGTTGCTGGAAAATCAATCCTGTCAGTATTTCCCACTGGTGGAGGAAAGTCCATCACCTTTCAAGTCCCTGCATTAATGAGCGCCGAAAGCATGAAAGGGCTAACTGTCATCATCTCCCCGCTGCAGTCTTTAATGAAAGACCAAGTAGATAATTTAGAAAAGGCAGGAATCACCGAAGCAGTAACCATTAGTGGACTATTAGATCCAATAGAAAGAGCTAAATCCTTTGAAAGAATAGAAGATGGTTCAGCTTCTATCCTGTATATCTCTCCTGAATCGCTTCGGTCAAAATCAATAGAGCGCCTTATCCTAGGTAGGAAAATTACACGTTTTGTCATAGACGAAGCACATTGCTTTTCCTCTTGGGGTCAGGATTTCAGAGTAGATTACCTTTACATTGGTGATTTTATTAAAACTATTCAAGATCTAAAAAATCTTAATGATGGCATCCCAGTATCCTGTTTTACAGCCACCGCCAAACAAAAAGTCATTGAAGATATCAGGAGATACTTTATTGAGAAGTTAGATCTTGACCTTGAATTGTTTGCATCTAAAGCTTCAAGGACAAATCTTCAATACAAGGTTTTTGAAAAGGGGGAAGAGGAGGAAAAATACCAAACTGTTCGGAATCTGATAGAGGAAAAAAACTGCCCGACCATTATCTACGTCTCCAGGACACGCAAAGCATACTTACTGGCAACACGTCTTGCCAAAGATGGATACAATGCCAAGCCTTACCATGGCAAAATGGAAAAACAGGAAAAATCCCAAAATCAGAACTCATTTATCAATGGAGACACACAAGTGATGGTAGCAACCTCTGCTTTTGGAATGGGGGTAGACAAGAAGGATATTGGAATGGTGATCCACTATGAAATTTCCGATTCATTGGAAAACTATGTACAGGAGGCGGGAAGAGCAGGCAGAGATGAAAAAATCGTAGCAGATTGTTTTATCTTGTTTGACGAAGAAGACCTTAGTAAGCATTTTATTCTCTTGAACCAGACTAAGCTCTCAATTAAAGAAATTCAACAGATCTGGAAAGCAATTAAAGATATTACCAAATTCCGTTCAAAGGTTTCAAATTCTGCTTTGGAAATAGCTAGAAAAGCGGGATGGGATGATAATGTGGTAGAAATTGAGACGCGTGTAACTACAGCTATTGCGGCCTTGGAAGATGCAGGATACCTGAAGCGCGGTCAAAACATGCCCAGAATATTTGCCAACAGCATTCTTTCCAAAAATGCTCAAGTAGCTATTGACCAGATCAATTCTTCAGAAAGATTTGGTGAAAAGCAAAAGGAAAAAGGAATCCGGATCATCAAAAAGCTCTTTTCCAGCAAACATAAGTATCAATCCGAGGAAGATCCTGCTGAATCCCGGGTAGATTACATCAGTGACCATTTAGGCATTGTTCGGGAGGAAGTGATCAATATTGTCAACCTGCTTCGTGAAGAAGGAATATTATCAGATGCAAAAGACTTAAGCGCATTTATTAAGAAAGGTGAAAACAAAAACCGCCTTATAAATTATGTAGAAGGCTTTATCAAAATCGAAAAATATCTCTTATCGGCTGTGGAAGAAGCAGAGCTGACTTACCACCTCAAGGAGCTAAACGAAAAAGCTGAGGCGGCGGGGTGTGAAGATTGCAGC